>JACQMA010000215.1 GCA_016203825.1 Deltaproteobacteria bacterium
GACATCCGTGACGGCCTGAAGCCCGCCCACCGAAGAATTTTGTACGCGATGTACCAGGAAGGTCTGCTCTCGACCAAGCGCTTCTCGAAGTGCGCCGGCGTGGTCGGTGAAGTCCTCAAAAAATATCATCCCCACGGCGATGCTGCGGTCTACGACACCCTTGTGCGCATGGCGCAAGACTGGAACATGCGGTATCCGCTCATTGATGGACAAGGGAATTTTGGCAGCGTGGACGGGGATAGTGCCGCAGCTTACCGGTACACCGAGGCGCGACTTCGGGCGATTGCGGAAGAACTCCTCGCTGATATCGAAAAAGAAACAGTCGACTTTGTCCCCAACTTTGACGGCACCACCGTCGAGCCCGTTGTCCTGCCGGCGAAAATTCCGAACCTGCTTATCAACGGTTCCGATGGCATCGCGGTGGGGATGGCGACGAAGATTCCGCCGCACAACTTGAGCGAAATCATCGATGGCTGTCTCGCGTTGATTGCGAAACCTGATCTGACGATCAAAGAGCTGATGAAGTTGATTCCTGGTCCTGATTTTCCGACGGCCGGATTTATTCACGGCCGTGATGGCATCCGAAAGGCGTATGAGACCGGCAGGGGGATGCTCACGCTGCGGGCGCGTGCGGCCATCGAGCCGATGGCTAAGGGTGATAAAGAATGCATCGTCATCACCGAGATTCCGTATCAGGTCAATAAGGCAAGGCTTATCGAGCGCATTGCGGAGCTCGTTCAGGAAGGAAAGATTGAAGGCGTTGCCGATATTCGTGACGAATCTGATCGTGACGGGATGCGCGCGGTGGTTGAGCTCAAACGAGGAACCATTGCTGGCGTTGTGTTGAATCAGCTCTATGCCCACACCGCCATGGAGTCGAGCTTCGGCGTCATCCTGCTTGCGATCGTCGGTGGTCAGCCGCGCGTCTTGAATCTTCGCGAAATTCTGCAGCACTTTGTCGATCACCGCAAAGAGGTGGTCACACGCCGAACGGCATATGATCTTCGCAAGGCCGAAGAGCGTGCCCATGTCTTGGCGGGCTTGAAGATTGCCGTCGAGAATATCGACGCGATCGTGACGCTCATCAAGAAATCGAAGGAGCCGGAAACCGCGCGTCAGAACTTGATGAAGATGTATGACCTGACCCTCATTCAGGCCCAGGCGATTCTTGATCTTCGCCTGCAACGACTGACCGGTCTTGAGCGCGAGAAAATTATTGCGGAGTACGACGAAGCTCAAAAACTCATCAAAGAGCTTAAGGCCATTTTGTCCGATGAGCGTAAAATTATGAAGATCATCTCGGATGAACTCAGCGAACTGAAGAAAAAATATGGCGACGAGCGACGGACGGTCATCGAAGACGCCGCCAAGGAGCTCTCGGTTGAAGATTTGATTCAAGAAGAAGAAATGGTGGTGACGGTTTCGCACCGCGGCTACATCAAGCGCAATCCCATTTCGATCTATCGATCACAGCGACGCGGCGGCAAGGGCAAGACCGGGATGTCCACGCGCGAAGAGGATTTTGTCGAAGAACTTTTCATTGCCTCGACGCACAACTACGTCCTGGTTTTCTCGACGTGGGGGAAGGTCTATTGGTTGAGAGTCCATCAGATTCCGCAGGTGGGGCGTGTCGCCAAGGGGCAGTCCATCACGAACCTTATCAATATGCCGGCGACCGAACAGGTGGCGGCCATCCTCCCCGTGAAGGCGTTTGAAGAGGGGAAGGGCATCGTGATGGCGACGCGGAATGGTACGATCAAGAAAACGGACCTCATGGCGTTTTCGAATCCGCGCGCGGGCGGAATTATTGCGCTGGGGATTGATCAGGATGATGCGCTCATTGCGTGTCACCTGACGAGTGGTTCGGACGAATTATTTCTCGCAACGCGTGATGGGCAGACGATTCGCTTCCCCGAGAGCGATGTCCGCTCGATGGGCCGAACGGCGTATGGCGTGCGCGGCATTTCGCTGCGCAAGGGCGACGCCGTTATCGGCATGGAAGTTCTTTCGTCGAAGGCATCGATCCTGACCGTGACCGAAAAGGGATACGGAAAGCGCAGCGAGCGCGATGACTATCGACTCCAATCACGTGGTGGAACTGGGGTCATTGGCATCAAGGTCACCGACAAGAATGGTCCGGTGGTGGGGGTGTCCCAGGTGACCGATACCGACGACATCATGATCGTCACCGACGGCGGCAAGGTCATCCGCTGCACATGCAAAGAAATTTCGACGATTGGGCGTGCAACCCAAGGGGTCCGATTGATCAGTGTTGATGGTGCCGAAAAAGTTGTCTCGGTCGCGAAACTCGCGGAACAAGAAGAAGAGGGAGCTCTCGCAGGAGTAGAGTAATTCGTTTACAAAGGGGGGGGCATCCACTACGGTCCCCCGCCAATGATTTTTTTTTGAAAGGAGCATGACATGGCAGCAGCCGAACGAACACTGGCGATGATCAAGCCTGATGGCATTGAAAAAGGGGTCATCGGCGACATCATTAAGCGCATTGAAGATGCAAGTCTCAAGATCGTCGGGATCAAGATGCATCATTTGAAGAAGAGCCAAGTGGAAGGATTTTACGCCGTCCACAAGGGAAAACCCTTTTTCAATGCGTTGTGTGCATTTATGTCGTCGGGGCCCTCGATCGCGATGGTCTTGGAAGGCGACGGCGCGATTGCGAACTGGCGCGAAGTGATGGGAGCAACGGATCCGGATAAGGCAGCGCCGGGGACGGTCCGATCTGATTTTGGAACGAACGTCGAGCGCAACGCGGTGCACGGATCGGATTCACCTGAAACGGCGAAGTTCGAACTGTCCTACTTTTTTGATGACAACGAAATCGTCACATACGAGTGGGTCTAGATTTTACGATATTCTTGACCACGAGGCGGACATTGGGATCCGCGTGACGGGAGAGGGCCTTGCGGCCCTCTTTCTGCATGCGGCGGAGGCGATGTTTGACCTGATGGTTCGCTGGAAGCATCCCTACACATCATCGATCACCGTTCCGATTCAGGTGACGGGCAACAATCGCGAAGAACTCTTCGTCAACTGGCTCTCGGAACTCCTCTTTATCTACGAACACCGGCGTCTTGTCTTGAATCACTTTTGGATCGACGAGATCGATGATCGCCATGTGAGTGGGGGTGCGAAGGGGATGAAATTCGACGATGCCCGCCACGAACCCGAAATCACGATCAAGGGAATCACGTATCATCAGTTGAAAATTGAAAAACAGAATGACATCTATTCCGCGCAGGTGATTTTTGATTTATAAAGGTGTTCCTCAATTCATTTTTCGTTCTTACTCGCCAATCCTTTTGCGTCTTTTTCTTTCAGCTGGAATTTTGGAGTCGCGGATTTCACACGTTTCACCACATGCTTGATGGGTTCTGCGACGGGAATATTCTCTGGCAATGTGCCGCCAACCTTTTCCACCCCGATCATTTTGCCGGCGCCGGCAAAGTGATATTTCGAATCATTTCCTGATTGATTACAGGATGTTATTGCAAAAAAGTGTCCGACTCCTAACTGGGGGGCAGAAGGATAATTCAGAAGCTGATCAAAGGGTGAAAGCGTGCTATGGGGATGCTCGTGAACAATTTTCACCGCCGCGGTGGGCTTGTTGTGATCCTGACCATCAGCGGCATTACTTGGGGGAGTGGGACTATGGGACAAACACGAGGAAACACCGAACAAACCGCGCAGCGGGTGATTGACGAGTATGTGGCGAAATACAAGCCGCTCGATCGCGAGGTGCGCGAGGCGTGGTTTCGGTATGCGACGACCGGTGATAAAAAGGCATCCAAGCGACAAGGTGAGATTGAACTTGCGATGCGGACCCTCGACTCGGACCCGAACCGTTTTGCGGTCCTCAAAAAACTCCACGCCGATTGCAACAGTATCAAAGATGCCACCGTTCGACGACAAGTGGAATTGCTCTACCTTTCGCATTTGGGCAATCAGGTGACGCCAGAGAAACTGGCGAGGCTCACCGACACCGAACGAAAGGTCGAAGAGGGTTTTAATGACTACCGCGCGGAGGTGGACGGCAAACGTCTGTCGCCGGTCGAGGTCGATCACATCCTGCGTGACAGTCAAGACTCGAAAGAACTCGAAAAGGTTTGGAAGGCTCATGCGTCGGTGGGCAAGGTGTTGGAAAAAGATTTTCGCGAGATGGTGACGACTCGCAACGATATCGCCCGCGATCTTGGGTTTCACAATTACATCGAGCTCATGGCGGTGACGAATGAGATTGATCTCGCGTGGCTTCGTCGTTTCTATAAAGATTTGACTCACATTACGGACAAACCGTTTCGTGAACTCAAAGAACAATTCATCGACCCCCAGCTTGCAGCCCACTATGGCATCGCCGTGGCGGCGCTCCAGCCGTGGCACTATCAGAATCCGTTTTTCCAGGAAGCACCACTCGCCATTTTTGAACAAGCCGATCTCGATGCCCTCTACGCCAAGATCGATGCAAACGAAGCGATCGAGTTGACCGTTTCTTTTTATAAGAGTTTTGGCATCGACATCGCGCCGATCGTCAAACGTTCGAGCCTCTTCCCTGCCGAGGGCAAAGACCCGCATGCATCGGCGTGGTATTTGAATCGTGACCATCCCCACTCATCGGTCCTCGTCATGAATCTTCCGAATCCACCGGAAGCGGTGAAGGCCAATGACGTGGCGACGCTCGTACATGAGCTGTCGCACGATATCCATTTTGAGGCGACGCTCGCGAATCAGCGACTTCCGTATCTTTTGAAATCGGTTGGTATGCTGACGGAAGCCGTGGCGATGCTCTTTGAAAATCAGGCCCAAACGAGGGATTGGTTTGTGCGCCTCGGTGTCAAACCCGACAAGGCCCAGCATATCGCGGAAGCCGTGGAGCTCATTGATTATGTCGATCAACTCGTCTTTGCGCGCTGGACTGCGACGATGTTTTGTTTTGAGGATCGCTTCTATGCCGACCCCAACCAGGACATCGGCGATCTCTGGTGGTCGTGTCGTGAAAAGTTTCAGTTCGTGAAGCGGCCACGCGATTGGAAAAATCCCGATGCCCTGGCGAAGGCCCACATCCCGACGGTTTCGCCACTTTACTATTCGCACTATGCCATCGGGCGGATTGTGAATGCGCAGTTTGTGAAACTGCTTGCCGAAAAAATTGGGGTGCATCCTCGCGGGGCAAGTTATTTTGGCCACAAGGAATTAGGCGCGTGGCTTATGTCGGATTTTCTGGCGACGGGAGATTTGGAGCGCTGGAACGAGTTTATCCAACGAACGACGGGGAAACCGTTATCGATGGACGCGTGGGAGAAGTTTTATTTGGATGCAGGCCTCGAAAAACGACTCTTTCAATAGGCCATGAATCTTGAGCGGATCACCGATACCTGTTGGCGACTCCCCCAAGAGGGAAAGATGCGCGTGGACGGCATCATCTATTCCTCGCGCGAACTCCTCAAAGACATCCAAAGTGACGAATCGCTCAAACAAGTGGCGAATGTCGCGTGTCTTCCCGGGATCGTGAAGGCATCGCTTGCGATGCCGGATATCCACTGGGGCTACGGGTTTCCCATTGGTGGCGTGGCGGCATTTGATCCCGACGACGGCGTCGTGTCACCCGGTGGTGTCGGCTACGATATCAATTGTGGCGTGCGGTTGCTGCGCACGGAACTCGAGTGGGAATCGATCAAGGACAAGATGAAGGGACTCATCGACCAACTCTTTCGTGATGTCCCAACGGGGGTGGGATCGCATCGGCGTGATCTGCGCTTGAACAAAAAAGAACTCGCCGACGTCGCTCGAAAAGGGGCGCGGTGGGCGGTGGAACGAAACGAGGGAGACGGGGACGACCTCGATCACATCGAAGAGCACGGCTGTATTGCCGGTGCCGATCCCGAAGTCATTTCCGATCGCGCCTATGATCGCGGGAGTGATCAGGTGGGGACCTTGGGGAGCGGGAATCACTTTGCCGAAGTCCAAGTCGTCGACGAGATTTTTGACGAGGCGATCGCGAATGGTTTTGGACTTTTCAAAGGACAGATTACGGTGAGTATTCACTGCGGCTCGCGCGGGTTTGGGCATCAAGTCTGTCAGGATTCGATCGATGTCATGCTCAAAGCTGCGCGAAAATACGGGATTGAACTTCCTGATCCACAACTGTGTTGCGCGCCGATTTCGTCGCCGGAAGCGAAACGGTACTTGGCGGCGATGGCGGGGGCGGCGAATTTTGCGTTTGCGAATCGTCAAGTCATCACGCATGGGGTACGCGAGGCCTTCGGCCATCACTTGCACATGACGCCACGCGATTTGGGGATCAAGGTGGTGTACGATGTCTGTCACAACATTGCGAAGTTTGAAGAGCATTGTGTGGGTGGCGTGTCGCGGCGTGTGCTCGTCCATCGTAAAGGGGCGACGCGCGCGTTTCCGGGGCAACCGGTTTTGATCCCCGGTGACATGGGGCGCTACTCGTTTGTGCTCGTCGGAACGCAGAAGGCGCTCGATGAAACGTTCGGTTCAACGTGTCACGGTGCGGGGCGTTTGATGAGTCGGCACAAGGCGAAGCGGGCGTGTGCGGGACGCGACATCGTGAAGGAACTGGCCGATCAGGGGATTATTGTTCGTGGTGCCTCGCACGCGACGGTGGTCGAAGAGGCACCGTTTGCGTACAAAGATGTCGCGAGCGTTGTTGATGTTGTTCAGCGGGCTGGCATTTCCAAAATCGTCGCCCGCCTCCGACCGGTGGGAGTGATTAAGGGGTAAGGGCAATTGACACCCTTTGAATGGAGAGGTTAAAACAATGCTGGAGAACAAATGAAAGTACGTGATATAATCAGGCTGATCGAAGCGGATGGGTGGTATCTCGTGGCCACAAAGGGGAGCCATCAGCAGTATAAGCACTCGATCAAACCCGGACGGGTAACTGTTGCAGCACATTCACGGAATGCGGATATTGCCCCGGGGACACTGAATAGTATTTTGAAACAGGCACAGTTGAAGGAGGTCAAGAAAATATGACACGTTTCCTGATTGTTATTGAGAAAGCGGGGAGGGGGCATTCGGCTTATTCACCGGATCTTCCTGGTTGTGTTGCGACAGGTGCCACACGAGAGGAGGCGGAGAAGAATATGCATGAGGCCATCTCTTTGCATGTTCAGGGATTGAGAGAAGACAACCAGCCTATCCCCGAATCCTCATCGTTTGCAGAGTATGTCGCTATTGCCGTGTGAAATGTGGCAAGCGCCAATTTTAACTTCACTGCAAAAAATACTAAAAACGACACTTTCTTCAACGACTTTTTCTTGAATATGGGAAAAAATATAGGGCATGCCCA
>JACQMA010000208.1 GCA_016203825.1 Deltaproteobacteria bacterium
CGACTTGTCTCCCGATGCAACACCGGAATCGACTCCCACCGCGATGCCGCTGTCGTGGGCAAAACCGACGGCGACTGTGGCGTTGAATTTGGATTTATAGAGAAGTCCGAATTCCGCCTCGGCGCCCAAGTTGCAACATGTCCCGTAAAAATCCTCGACCACGGCATTCTCGGGAAACCACATGGACCCTTTAAGCTCCAATGAGAACCATTTCCGCTCCGGCTTTCGCCCAATGACAACGTTGGTCGGCGATTCGACGGCTTGATCGGTAACCACGGTTTCAACCGGCGCAACTGTTTCGACGGAAGGGAGAGAGGGAGTCGTTACGACTCCGGCCGATTCGTTGATTTCTTGAACCGTGCCGTCTGTGGCCGGTGGAGCCGATGACGCCGATGGGGGCGGCACGTACGCATCATCCGTTGCAAACGCAACCACAGGAAACAAAAGAAGGACCAAAATGGAGACCGGCTTTCGATGTCGCATCAGTAATAAAATCAAAAAAGGCAAAACAAAAATAACCCCAAACCCTAAACCCTGACCCCCAGCCCCTGCATTTAATGAGCACCCCGTCTCCCCCAAAATTCCGGCCGCCCCGACGGTGCGTTCCGGAAAAACCACGCTTGTAGTCGCTTCAATGTCTCCCAATTGTCCGCCATCATCCTCCGCCTGAACCGCCAAACAATAGGCTGTGCCGTTGGTCAACCCGGCGACCTTCCCTTCACAATCATCGGCGCAATTATCGTGATTCAGCTCCCCCTCGGCCTCGAAGGTCGAGAAATCGAGGGAGCCGGGACAGGAGGGGCTTGTCTGGCTCTCGGCCGGTTGGGCATAAATATGATAAAGATTAATGTCGTCGTCGGTCAATTTATCGAAAGTGACAAAAGCCTTTTCGTTGCCGAAGTTAGTCCCCGTTATGGTAACGGCAGGGGGCGGCCGGTCGACATCGATATCCACGGCATCGCGGCCCGGATTGCCGTCGGCGTCGGTGACAAAGATAAAAATACGGTTGGTCCCCTCTTCAAAAATCTCCCGGTCAAAATCGTTCATGTCAATCGTATCCGTCGTGACATCGGTGTCGGCAGAGGTGATTTCGGTTTCCCCCTGGAGTTCGGTGCCGGTGGAGGCGGTGATGTCCGAATTGACAAACATCCGGTAGGTTCCCGCCTCATCCGACTGAAAGGTGAGGTTGAAAGTGGTGGTTGTCCCGTTCAGGCTGATGGAGGTATCTTCATCAATGGTGACAAACGGGTTTTCGGTGATAACCGAGATGGTCGCGTCGCCGTTGGAGGTATAGACATAGCCGTCATCCACGGTCGAGGCTGTCACAGGGCCGGGGACGCCGGAGAGTTCCAGCGGATCAAGAACATCGGTTGTGCTGTCATCGATATCGATGATTTTTGGATCATCCGGCAGAGAATCAGGATCGGAGACATCAAGCAGAGTCAACCCGTCCGCCCCCGAGACATAACCATAAACGCTTTCTGGGTCGGCCACATCGACGATAAAAATGTCATCAAGACTCGAATTTTCGTCCGACTCAATGGTCACCGGATCGGTGGAGTTGCCGCTTTGTTGGTCGACCACATCATCGTTGGAGGCATCGATGACCCAGACAACATCATTGGTCGTATCGACAACATAAACAAACTCGCCATCGGGGGTCACAGCCATTGTTCCCAGGTCGGGATCGGCCGTCAAACCGGCATCATCGGCCGGGATGGTGATGGCGCTGACCTCTGAACCTCCGGCATCCATCACAAAAACGTTTCCATCGGCCGCCGATACAAACACCTTTTGGCCTCCATCGGAATCGGCAAAAACAACGTCAACCGGCGCCGAATCGAGCGCGATTTCCGTCAATGAATCTTCATCGAAATCATAGGAAAAAAGGAGGGAATCGTCGGTGTTGATGAAATAAACAATCTCATCGCCGTCATCGGAATCCGCCGCAATGGCCCCAAGCGTTCCACCGGATGTTTCATCGGAAAGAACGAATACCCGCGGATCGCCGGAATCCTCCCCCGCCGTTCCATCTCCGGTGTCCCCGGTGCAGGCCGAGTCAGTGGAGCAATCCGAATCATCGCAGTCTGTATCGCCGTCGTCATCGTCATCTTCTTCATCATCGCAGTCGGTCTCGATATCCTCACAGGCTGAATCGCTCGAGCAGTCGGAATCGTCGCAATCGGCATCGCCATCGTCATCGTTGTCCTCTCCATCGTCGCAATCATCCTCGGTCTCCTCGTCATCGCTTTCGGCGTCCTCGATCTCCGCGTTTTCCTCCTCGATATTATCGAGTTCAACGCGCGCCAGATCGCCTCCCGACAACGTGACCACCAGACTGGTTCCGTTTCCCAAAAGGGCCATTCCCCCAATCGAATCGCTGAAGGCAGTCGGTTGATCGGCAAAAAAATCCCATGTTTCGGTGTCGATAATTTGTATTTCGGTATCAACAATGGCGAGAATAAACCGGTCCTTGAAATCGCCGGTTTGGGGAACCAGAATTTGTGTGGCCTGTGATGAGAGGAGATCGAGCGGAGCGCCGCCTGATGCCGGAGTTTTTTCCCCCACCGGCGCGGCACCGGCCGGGCCTGTGGCAAAAACGGCAAAGGTCAAAAGAAAGACGGCGAGACCGGGAATCGGTAAACGCTTTGGTTTCATTCGGGGATTTGGATCGGACCTATTCCAATTATATCAGTTTCTCGGCAATTTGCACGGCATTTAATGCGGCCCCCTTCAAAATCTGGTCGCCACAGACAAACAGGTTAAGGCCGTTATTGATGCCCAAGTCCTTCCGGATTCGCCCGACAAAAACTTCGTCGTGTCCCGACACCTCGATGGGCATGGGAAAGTGGTTTTTTTCCGGCTGATCGACAATCTTCACCCCCGGCATTTCCTGGAGCGCCTTTTTGGCCTCAGCCACCGAAATATCGCGCTCCAATTCAAGATGAATGGCCTCGGCATGGGCGCGAAAAACAGGCACCCGGACAGCTGTCGGTGAAACAAGAATGGCATCGTCGTGAAAAATCTTCCGGGTTTCGCGAACCACTTTGATTTCCTCTTCCGAATAACCTTCCGGTCCCACGAGGGAGTCGTGGGAGAAAAGATTGAAGGCAATCTGATGCTTGAACACATTCTTTTTCACCGGTTTTCCCGACAGGACATCTTTCGTCTGGGTTTCAAGCTCCTCCATCGCCTTGGCCCCCGCACCGCTTACCGCTTGGTAGGTGGCCACAACCATTCTTTTGACCTTGGCTATTTTATGGATCGGCCAAACCGCCATCCCGGCGATGATGGTGGTGCAGTTGGGGTTGGCAATGATCCCTTTGTGTTTTTTGATGTCTTCGGGGTTGATTTCCGGAACGACCAGCGGCACCGTCGGATCCATCCGGAAGGCGCTGGAGTTGTCGACAACCACCGCCCCCGCCTTGACCGCCGCAGGGGCGAATTCCTTGCTCCGGCTCCCGCCGGCCGAATAGAGGGCAATGTCGATTCCCTTAAACGAATCGGCCTTTAACTCGGTTACAGGATATTCCTTCCCCTTGAACTTCATTTTCTTGCCCGTCGAACGGCTTGAAGCCAACAGGCGCAATTCGGCGATGGGAAAATTCCTTTTTTCCAGAACCCTCAAGAATTCCTGACCGACAGCGCCGGTGGCGCCTGCAATGGCGACATTGTATTTTGATTTTTTTTGCATGTTACCGGATTTCCTTACAAATCGCCTCCCCCATCTCCTTTGTTCCAACCTTTCTAGTCCCCTCCGTGAAAATATCCGCCGTTCGATACCCTTTTTCTAAAACCTCTGCAACCGCCCGTTCAATCTTTTTGGCCGCCTGCGACTGATTAAATGAATACTGAAGCATCATTGCCACCGAAAGAATGGCGGCAATCGGGTTGGCAAGCCCTTTGCCTGCAATATCAGGCGCCGATCCATGAACCGGCTCGTACATCCCCCGGCAGGCCGCCTCGGCCCGTGACGATCCGTTGAGCGACGCCGAGGGAAGCATCCCGATGGAACCGGTCAGCATGGCCGCCTCATCGCTTAAAATATCGCCAAACAGATTTGATGTGAGAATCACATCGAACTGTTTCGGGTTGCGGATCAGTTGCATGGAGCAGTTGTCCACATACAGGTGACTCAATTCAACATCGGAGTAATTTTGATGAACTTTTGTCACCACATTCCGCCAAAGCTCGGTGGCCTCCAGTACGTTGGCCTTGTCGACCGAGGTGATTTTTTTGCGTCGGCCTCTCGCCAGTTCAAAGGCGACTTTGGCAACCCGCTCAATTTCACGGGTGGTATAAACCAGCGTGTTAATCCCTTTCTCTTCTCCATTCGGAAGTTTGGAAACACCGCGCGGTTTGCCGAAATAGATCCCCCCCGTCAATTCACGGACCACCATCAAATCGATTCCCTGAATCACTTCCCTTTTGAGCGTGGAGGCATCGATCAGCGGTTCAAAAACGGTCGCGGGACGCAGGTTTGCAAACAGGCCCAATTCTGAGCGCAAGCCAAGAAGGGCCCTCTCCGGACGGACGGAATAATCAAGCGGTTCCCATTTCGGGCCGCCGACCGCCCCCAGAAGAACCGCATCGGATTGTTTGGCAATCCGCAGTGTCGATTCAGGAAGCGGCTTGCCTGTTTGATCGTAGGCGGTTCCCCCAACCGGCGCCTCCTCGAATTCAAAAGAGAGCCCTTCGGTCTTTTGAATGATCTTGAGAACGTTGACCGCCTCTTTTGTGACCTCCGGACCGATCCCGTCGCCGGCAAGAACCGCAATTTTGTATGTTGTCATATCGTTGGTACAGGCGACCCGGCGGGTCGCCCGTACCTATTTTTTAAACAATTCTTCCAATTTTTTCTTCGCCTCCGCCGCAGGATCCGTAGGGGCGGTTCGCGAACCGCCCCTAC
>JACQMA010000209.1 GCA_016203825.1 Deltaproteobacteria bacterium
GTATAGTAGATAACCCGGGTATCCACCCGGCCCTAAAAAGGAGGTTGGCTATGAAACACATTTTGACTGACCTCTGTTGGTCATGGAGGAGCAAAATCCTCCTTCATTGAAGATGTAGGGAGGGCCTTTCGGCAAATGAATTCAGGATAACTCTAGACGAAAGATCGCGATTTTGGCGATCCGAATAGAAATCCTTGAACACTCCTTGTCGCGCATCACGACATCTTCTGGCGTATACGGCCGTTGCGCCGACCAACCGTGATGTGATAAGGCCCAACACAGTTAAGGAAAATATCTCCAAGGAAAAAATAAATTTTTCGCTGTATAATTGATCAAACTTATTTCAAGGGTTCGTCGAAAACTTTTCGAAAGCTGTAGCGTTTTGTTTTTTGTCGCAGTCTCTTCATCCCACTTTGGATCTCTCGCATAAATTCAGGATCCGACTTTATCATGTCCGTTTCAGATAGTTCTCGCTTTGCCCCTTCAACAAGTAAAACGACCTCCCCCTTCAAGGGTTTTTTGACAAGATGGTCACGGAGAGTCTGAAGATTTTCTCTCACAAACTCTTCATGAATTTTTGAAACCTCACGGCAGAGAACGGCTTTGCGATTGCCGAGGATGGCGAGGCAATCGGCGAGGGTTTTTTCGACTTTCCACGGTGAGACGTAGAAAACCAAAGTTTCGGGGCGAGTGCGGAGTTCTTCGAGGACCTTTTTCCGTTTCCCCGGCTTGTCGGGGAGAAAACCCACAAAGGTGAAGCGATCGGTGGGGAGTCCGGCGGCAGAAATGGCCGCCGTCAGCGCTGAGGGTCCCGGGATGGGAACCACGGTGATCCCCGCCTCGATCGCTGCAATGAGCAAAGGATAACCCGGATCAGAAATACACGGAGTCCCGGCATCAGAGACGAGCGCAATATTTTTCCCCGCCAGCAACTGACGCACGATGTCGCCTGCCTTCGCCCGTTCGTTGCCCTGAAAGAAACTCGTAAGGGGCGTGTGGATGTCAAAATGCGTCAGGAGTTTCTTGGTGTGCCGCGTGTCCTCGGCCGCGATCAGATCGACTTCTTTGAGAACGCGCAGCGCGCGCAAGGTGATGTCTTCGAGGTTGCCGATCGGCGTTGCGATGATGTAAAGCGTGCCGCTCATACTTTCATTGGATCGGGTTTTTCCGGATCAATTCCGAATTCCTTCATCGCCTTTTCGATGACGGCGGGTTTCACTTTTCCCTGTTTCGCAAACTGATGGAGCGTCGCCACGACGATCGATTCGGCATCGACTTCGAAAAATCGACGGAGTTCACGACGAGAGCTACTGCGTCCCAATCCATCGGTTCCGAGGGAAAAGAAATTCGGGACCCAGCGCGCAATCTGATCTGGGACCGCTTTCATCGAGTCGCTGCACGCAACCACCGGCCGCTCACCCTTTGGGAGCGCGGTGAGGAGCCACGGCGCCCTCGCTTTTTCCGCTGGATGAAGCATGTTCCATCGCTCCACCTCGAGGGCCTCGCGACGAAGCTCGGCATAACTCGTGACCGAAAAGACATCCGCTTCGACCCCATATTCGTGAAACAACATCCCCTGAGCCTTGAGGACTTCGGGAAGAAGAGAGCCACTCCCCAAGAGCGTCACCTTGAGTTTGCCATTCTTTTCAGGTGCTGCGCTCACGAGGTACATCCCCTTGATAATACCTTCCTCGCATTTCTCCGGCATCTTGGGCATGGGATAATTTTCATTCTGAAGGGTCAGGTAAAATATCACTTCCTCCCCCTCTTCGAACATCACGCGCATCCCTTCTCGCACGAGAACAAGAATCTCGTACGCATACGCCGGTTCATAAGAGCGCACGCGGGGATAGCAACTTGCGACGAGGAGGCTGTGTCCGTCTTGATGTTGGAGTCCCTCACCCGCGAGCGTCGTTCGCCCGGCCGTACATCCGAGCAAAAAACCACGACAGCGTTGATCTTGCAGCGCCCAGATAAAATCACCAATGCGCTGAAAACCGAACATGGAATAAAAAAGATAAAACGGAATCAGCGTCTCGCCATGCGTCGCTTCCGCCGTCCCCGCTGCGCCAAAGGAGGAAACGGCACCGGCCTCGGAAATACCTTCCTCCAGGAGTTGTCCCTCCTTGGCTTCACGATAGTACAAGAGCATCTTGGAATCGACGGGTTCATATTTTTGTCCCACCGACGAATAAATCCCGATCTGGCGAAAGAGCGGATCCATTCCAAAGGTTCTTCCTTCGTCAGGAATAATCGGGACGATACGCTTGCCGAGGGTTGGATGACGCAGCAACTTTGAAAGAAAAGAAACAAACGCCATCGTGGTCGAAACTTTTCGCGACTCGCCCGTCCCCTCGAGAAATTCACGATACTCTGTGAGCGCAAAGGGCTTGAGCGATCCCTTCTGAACGGGCTTTCGCTTGGGAAGACTTCCCCCCAAGATGCGTCGACGTTCGAGGAGATACTGCATCTCTTCGCTCTTCTCGGAAGGGCGATAAAACGGGGCATCCTTGAGATCTTTGTTAGAGATGGGAATGTCAAAGCGATCGCGGAAATGTCGAAGTTCCTCTTCATTGAGCTTCTTTTGCTGATGCGTGATGTTACGGCCCACTCCACCCTCACCGAGTCCATAGCCCTTGATCGTCTTGCAGAGGACCACCGTCGGTTGACCCCGATGTTCCAGTGCGAGCTTGTACCCCGCCCACACTTTTCGGGCATCGTGACCGCCGCGCCCCAACTTTTGCAATCGTTCGTCGGGGATTTTTTCGACGAGTTTGGTGAGCTGTGGATGAGTTCCAAAAAAATGCTGTCGAATA
Organism: Deltaproteobacteria bacterium; assembly: GCA_016203825.1. GTDB lineage: Bacteria > UBA10199 > UBA10199 > 2-02-FULL-44-16 > 2-02-FULL-44-16 > JACQMA01. Next base: position 2,817 of record JACQMA010000209.1, read on the forward strand.
TAACTTCCCGACTCAACGCTGTACTTTTGGTAATCGCCATCGACCGCTTCGTTCATGCGTTGCACGAGCAGACCTTGTGTGTCGGCCGCAAGCAGTGGATCCCAATCGCGTCCCCAAATGACCTTGACGACATTCCACCCCGCCCCGCGAAAGAGAGATTCCAATTCTTGAATGATCTTTCCGTTACCCCGCACCGGCCCATCGAGTCGCTGTAGGTTGCAATTCACCACAAAGATGAGGTTGTCCAAATTCTCGCGGGAAGCGAGCGTCAGCGACCCCATACTTTCAGGCTCGTCCATTTCACCATCCCCCAAAAAGGCCCAGACACGACAGGGATCCGTATCCTTGAGGTCACGATCACGCAGATAACGATTAAAACGCGCTTGATAGATAGCCATGAGCGGCGACAGTCCCATCGAGACCGTCGGAAATTCCCAAAAATCGGGCATCAGCCACGGATGGGGGTAGGACGGGAGTCCGCCGCCTGGGGACACTTCACGGCGAAAGTGTTCCAACTGTTTTTCGGTCAGCCGCCCCTCGAGAAATGCTCGCGCATAAATGCCGGGTGCGGCATGTCCCTGAAAAAAAACCTGATCCCCACCACCAGGCGCATCTTTCCCGCGAAGGGCATGCTGAAAGGCGACTTCAAGCAGTGTTGCACACGAGGCAAACGTCGAAATATGACCGCCGATCCCCTCTTCGTTGCGATTCGCGCGAACCACCATGGCCATCGCATTCCAGCGAATAAGGCTTTTGATCTTTCGCTCGATCACCTCGTCACCGGGATACGGAGGCTGATCCTTCGCGAAAACCGTATTCACATACGGGGTCACCAACGGAAAATGAACGTGCGACATCGTTTACTCCATTTCGTGAAGGGGTTTCCAGGCAATCGGGAACCGTCGACCAATACCAAAGGCCTTGGACGTCACCTTGAGCCCCGGCGCCGCTTGGCGCCGTTTGTATTCATTGCAATCGACACGTCGAACAACATCGGCCACAACCTTGGCATCAAACCCTCGCTTTACGATGTCGGCAGGGCTTCGAAGTTCTTCAATGTACGCCTTCAAAATACCATCGAGAACAGCATAGTCGGGCAAAAGATCTTGGTCCTTTTGATTCGGTTTGAGTTCAGCCGTTGGAGGTCGAGCCATGATCGAAGCCGGGATGACTTCTCGCTCACGATTGAGCTCGCGGGCAAGATCATAGACCATGGTCTTGGGTACATCCGAAATCACGGAGAGTCCACCGACCATATCGCCGTAGAGCGTACAGTAACCGACGGCAAGTTCAGATTTATTTCCCGTCGAGAGGACCATCGCCCCCCGCTGATTCGAAAGTGTCATCAGGATATTCCCCCGAATGCGCGCCTGAAGATTTTCTTCCGCAAGACTCACCTCATCCACTTTTCCACGGAATCCCAGGACATCTCGATAGCTCGCATAGATATCGGTCATGGAATGGACCTCTGTCCGAATGCCGAGCCGTTGTGCCAGTTCTTGCGCATCCTGAACACTTTGCGGTTGTGTAAAGGGCGACGGCATCAGGATCCCCGTGACTCGTTCCTCGCCCAACGCTCGCACGGCAAGGGCGGCGACGACCGCTGAATCAATCCCTCCCGAAAGGCCAACAATGGCCTCCCGAAAACCACACTTGCGACTATAATCACGAAGTCCCAAGACGAGGGCCTCTCTGATGCCTTGAATATCCGACGGTTGACTCGAGGTTTGAAGAGGAACAAGAGACTCAAGATCGACGAGACCATGATCCTCGGTAAAACTCTTGAGCTGGTGAACAACGCGTCCTTCCGCATCAACAACAAAACTCGCACCGTCAAAAACGAGTTCGTCATTTCCCCCCACCAAATTACAATAGATCACCGGAAGGTGATGACGTTTTGCCGCATCAGCAAGCAGCGAGGCGCGAATGGACGGTTTGCCCTGACTATAGGGCGATGCCGAAAGGTTGATCAGGACGTCCGCACCACAACGGGAAAGTTCCTGGAGGGGATCGCGTTGATAGTACTGGCGTCCGCCAAAACGGTGCGCGGACCACAGGTCTTCGCACAGCGAGAGACCAATGTTGATTCCAGCGTGCGTCACGACATGGTATCGGGAAGCAGGTTCAAAATGACGTGCTTCATCAAAGACATCATATTCCGGAAGGAGCGTCTTGTGCTGCTCCAACTGAATCTTTCCTCCCGCAAGAAGGCCCGCCGTATTGAAAAGACCGCGACCGGATGCTGCTTGATTTTGGGAGGTGTAGCCGATCACGACACCGGTTGTCTGGGTCTGCGACGCAATCTTTTCTACCGCTGTAAGATTGGCGTGAAGAAAATCGCTGCGTTCGAGGAGGTCGCGTGGCGGATACCCGCACACCGTGAGTTCGGGAAAAACCACGAGGTCAGCGCCTTGTGATTCCGCCCACTTCAACTCCCTCACGATCTTCTCGGTATTTCCTGCGAAATCGCCGACGGTCGTATTGATCTGCGCTATGCCAATCTTCATTTAGACAAGAAGTTGCCCCAACTTGATGGCAACACCAAGATCTCCTTTGACCTTCACCTTGCCCGTCAAAAAAGCGGATTCGGGGCGAAGTTCGCCTGTTGTGAGTTGAACAAAGACTTCTGATGCCATCGAGATGGTTGTTGGGGCCTCTGTTGCCGCATCTTCGGTGAGCGTGGGTGGAGTCTTTCCAAAATCCACCACCCAACGACCACCGCCATCTCCCGTGAGCTCGAGGACAATCGCTGCCTTGACCCCCTTGGCAACGTTCGCATCTCGCTGCAATTTCTGGGCTACTTTTCCCTCGACAATACTCCGTGCTGTCTCGGCCATGATTCCTCCTCAAGTTGATGCATTTGTAGAACCTGTCGGGGAAAAGTCAACCCGTTCGACTCGCTTCGCTCGCTCAGGGCGCAGCCGTTCGACTTTCGCCTTGCTCTCGCTTCTTTCCTTTGGCACAAGCTTTCAGATGCGACGGGCAGCCATCGCTTTGGTCATGTTGTGCATACTCGCGGGATGTGCGGGAACGACGACCATGACCGCTCGCCGGTGGGTCCCCGCCAAATATGACATCATCGATCTCCACACCCTCGCCCTCGATCCCTTCACCGGCTACGAAAGTGAAGACGAGGCTGCCGCCAACTTGCTGACCAGCGCCGTCGTTCGACGACTGCACCGCGATCATTTTTTTCAGGTTGCCCCCATCACGCGTGAGTCTCACACCTCTCCCGACATTTCCTGGAAGGCGGTCTGGAAGGAGCACGGGGCTCAGGTCGGGGCCGATGCGGTTCTTGGCGGTGACATCGATCTCGCGGACATCCGTTCCACCGCTGACCCCACGCGGGTGAGAGGTGCACTGGTCGTCATGCTGCGCCTCTTTGATATTCGTTCTGAAAAACTTCGCGGAGGTGGACGACTCATCGTCCAAAAGACCTTTGAACATGATGGACCCGTCACCAGCGACGACCGGCGCGAGATGCTGGCCGAACTCGCCGTTGACATGTCCGATCGAATCGCACGACAGATTACGCCGTCCATCACTGAACAGCGGCTTAAACTCATGCGGGATTCTCTTGGCAAAGAAGGAATGATGTTCGCCAAACGCGACCAATGGGCACTCGCGATCAATGCCTGGTTTCAGACGATCACCGATCATCCGTCGGATAGTGCAGCCTTTTATAATATTGGCGCGGCCTACGAATTCTTGGAGCTCTACGACACGGCCATCCTTTACTACGAGCGTGCCCAGAGCATCAGGCCGACGAAACTCACGGCCGATGCCATCGAGCGCATCCCCCGTCTTATCGAAGAAAAACAAAAACAGCAGGATCGATTAGAGGTGCACCAACTGCAGTCCCCATCGAAGAAACAGCACGACCACAAAACTAACACCCAGCACTTCACGAACACGAAGTGAAACGTGGGCATGAAGTCGAAGGCAACACAGCACGACCCAAACTGCGACTATAATCCCTAACGGATGCGTTGCGACACTTTGCCGAACATGACCCTGAAGAAGCTCAATGATGGACGTCGTCAGTCCACATCCCGGACAGGGGATGTGAAGAAAATGCGAGACAAGACACCAGTTCATCTTTTATTCGAGGCCGGCCTTCTTCGTAGCAAAATCACCGATGACCCGGATCCGCCAGCGCTCTCCCTGATAGGCCTTCACGAGGCAGACAATCCAGAGGATAAACGCTGCGAGTCCCACAAGCGGAACGAAGAAACCAACGATGACGCCCAGGACGCTGGCAATGGCCCCCAAAACGGCAGCCACGATTTGCAGTGCAATCACGGCCGCGAGATACGCTACGCCAAAAGCTGTCCCCTGCCAGGCGTGAAAACGCACGTCCTGATTTTCTTTTTCAATGATGAGAAAGATGATGCTCGTGATCGGCAAGCAGATGTAACACAAAAGACTTGCGATGTTCGGCGCCAACCCTGATGACCCACTCCCCGTCTGTCCCCCACCCATAACGCCTCCCTTTTTTTGGTTATATGAAATTTCTCACCTTCTCAAAAACTGGAACAACCTCTTTTTGAATGAAGTTTTCGTCAAATGCAACCATTTCATATCATACCGAAATCTCTACTCTTCACCACCGAAATTTTTGAAATTTTCATCATTAGTCGTCCATCATTGTA
>JACQMA010000221.1 GCA_016203825.1 Deltaproteobacteria bacterium
CGTCCTGACCGCATCAACGGATGGCGTCGGCACCAAACTCAAACTCGCGATTGAACTCGACCGTTACGATACCATCGGTCAGGACCTTGTCGCGATGTCGGTCAATGACCTCGTCTGCAGCGGCTCACGCCCCCTCTTCTTTCTCGACTATTTCGCCACCGGAAAACTCTCCACCGATCGTCATGCGGTCATCGTCCGCGGGATCGCCAAGGCATGTGAAGATGTCGGCTGTGCCTTGCTGGGTGGCGAAACCGCCGAGATGCCGGGGATGTATCAGGGAAAAGATTTCGATCTCGCGGGATTTGCCGTCGGTCTCGTCGATCGATCGCAGATCATCGACGGTCAGCGAATCCAAGTCGGTGACACCATCATCGGCATTGCCTCCAGTGGATTTCACAGCAACGGCTACAGTTTGGTTCGAAAAATTGTGGGCGACCGGAAACTCAATCTCGCGCAACCGCTACCAGGGATAAAGAAACCACTCGGTGATCTCTTGCTACAACCCACGCATCTCTACAGTCCCCTCGTTCTTGAGGTGATGTCGTCATGCGACCTTCGCGGAATTGCCCACATCACGGGCGGAGGGTTTTGGGACAATATCCCGCGCATCCTCCCCAAAAATGTCCAGGCGGCGATCGATGGTCGTTCATGGCCCCGACCGCCCATCATGGCATTTCTTCAGGAACAGGGTGGCATCGACAATCATGAAATGCTGCGCGTCTTTAACTGTGGCATCGGGATGATCTTCGTCGTGCCTTCGACACAAACATCAACGGTCCTGCAGCGGATCAAACAAAAAGGGTTTGAAGCCTGGAAGATCGGTGTCATCGAAAAACGGTCGACCAACGATCCTGCAATAATGGTGTCATGAAAAACTCAACACAACTCCGCCTTGGTATTCTCGCCTCGGGCCGCGGTTCTAACCTTCAGGCGATTATCGACGCATGTGAATTAGGGCGCATCGCTGCCCAGGTAACCGTCATCATCAGCGATCAGTCGGATGCAAAAGCCCTCGAACGTGCGAAGCGTCACAATATCCCCGCCATCTGTCATGAGCGATCGGCATTTCAGTCACGCGAAGCACATGAGGCCACCATCGTCGAGGAATTACACCGCCATGGCGTCGAGCTCGTCTGCCTCGCAGGATTTATGCGCATCGTGGGCAAGACTCTCCTTACCGCTTTTCCAAACCGCATCATCAATATTCATCCATCACTGTTGCCGGCCTTTCCCGGACTCAAGGCGCAGGCTCAAGCACTCGCCGCAGGTGTCACCACGACGGGATGTACCGTGCACTTCGTCGATGACAAGGTTGACCATGGCCCCATCATTCTTCAGGCCGAAGTGCCGGTCCTTCCGAACGACACCGTCGAAACCCTTTCGGCGCGAATTCTCAATGAAGAACATCGCCTGTACCCGCAAGCGATCAAAATTTTTATTGAAAATTTTGCATTGCTCCCTCCCCTTAAGATAAGGGGAGGTTA
>JACQMA010000218.1 GCA_016203825.1 Deltaproteobacteria bacterium
GGATGAGGGCATTTCAACCGCGGACGGAAAAGTACGATATGGCTTCACCGTATGCGAATGGTCTTTCCAAGGAGCACCCGGCTTTTCGTATTCATCTTGATTCATCGGTGAACCGGGAATTGATTTTGTATCTTGATGTGGATGTTGCGAAGACGAAGCGGACCGATCGAGAACTCGTCGATGAAACGAAGGCCGTCGTTTCGGCCATTGAAGCCAAGGTTCGCGCAGCACTGATGGAGGTACTCAAGGATCGTGAACTCATGGGACAATTTTTTAAGACGGCGGCGGTCAGCCACCAACTCGAAGTTGAAGTTGCATTTGAAAAGATCGTGGCTCGTATCGACTTTGTTCGCACCGCAGTAGAATCTCCTGAGGATCGGGAGCGCGCCGTCCGTCAGTTGAATGCAGCCGTGGCGACCCTGGGAAGTGACTACCAGGATGTGGAGGTAACGCTCCTGCAGAATATGGATGCCGTTATGGGTTATGACGGTCTCTATGTTCCGAATCCAAAAAAGGGAGGAAAATCGGAAATTCGTGTCCCTTTAAGTTTTTATGGGACAACCCAGTTGCGAGCGTGGGATGACATCTTAAAGATCCTCGCGCATGAACTTGCCCACCATGCGATTCGAAAAAATACCAAGAAGACAGGAGATGCCCACCGCTTGGACCACACCGTCATCGAACATCGAATCCTGGGACAACTCCGACGCCTGGACTACCTCGACGACGGCACCGTCAAGAAAGCCGATTGACCAAAAAGCACCAGGTGCTTATAAAAAGTCTACCCTCATGAAGATTGCTTTCTCTTCTCATGTTACGGATAAATTGCACCTTCTCGCCGAAAGGGGATTTCCCGTTACAAAAGAGCAAGTGCTTGATTGTGTGAAAAAGCCTGATAAAATAGACGCAGGTTATAAAGGACGAAAAATAGCTCAGAAGGGTTTTGATGCGGAACATGTATTGAGGGTTGTCTATACGGAGGAAGATGGTATCAAGCGAATTATCACTTGTTACCCCGGAAGGAGAGAGCGCTATGAAGATGAAATATGATCGTGAAGAAGACATCTTGATGGTCGAAACTGCTTCGGGAAAGATCGATCATGCAGAAGAGATGGGACCCGTCATCGTCCACTTTACGAAAGCGGGGAAACCCGTTTTGCTTGAGATTTTGGATGGCAGTGAGTTTTTGAGTCTCGCTACCAAAACCTCCATCAAAGCCCAGCCCCTTGAGTTGCATGACTAAGATTGGCTCTCTGTGACGTTCAAATGCGGACATGTAGCACTCGTGGGGCAGCCGAATGCGGGGAAGTCGACGCTGCTCAACGCCCTCATCGGCGAACAACTCGCGATTGTAACACCCAAACCCCAAACAACGCGTCATCGGATTGTCGGCATCCTCAATCGCGAAGATTCCCAGATTGCCTTCGTCGATACGCCCGGTTTTCATAAGCCATTCAAGCCGCTCAACTCCGCGATGGTCGAGGTCGTGGATCGTACGATCGATGACGTTGATATCGTGTGTCTCCTCATTGCACCGAAACTCCCGCTCACCACGATCGATCGACAACTCTTTGAACGGATCGGCGCGGATCGCTGTATCGTCGTCGTGAATAAAGGCGACACCGTCGACGCGCGCGCATCCGACGACGTGGCCCGAAAAACCCACGACGAGTGGGGCGCCAAAGAGACGATCGTCGTCTCTGCCCTCCACGGTCTCAACGTTCCTTTTCTCGTGCGTTCGCTGGTCGAACATCTCCCGGAAGGACAGGCCCTCCATTCCACCGAGGGCTATACAGAACACCCAGTTCGATTTTTGGTGTCCGAGATTGTTCGCGAGCAGGTGTTTCTCCAGATGGGTGATGAGATTCCGTATAACGCGACCGTCGAGATCGAATCGTTCAAAGATGCGACGGACGACGATCCGATCGCGCGTATTGAAGCCGCGATCATCGTCGAGCGCGAGAATCAAAAAGCGATGGTGATTGGAAAGGCGGGGAAGCGGATTAAGGAGATTGGAACAAGGGCGCGGGTCAAAATTGAAGATCTGATCGGTGAAAAAGTCTTTTTGAAACTCGTTGTCCGTGTGGATGAAGAATGGAGTTCAACCCCTCAAAAACTAAGGGATTATGGGTATGTCCTTTGAGCAATGTTTCAATCATGCCGAGATGAGTTGATTCACGCAACTTTTTTGGCAGGACGACGATAAGAAGGGCGAGATGGAACTCGTGACCCAAGACCACTACGAAGTGTTGCGTGTCAGCCGCACGGCCCCGCTTGAGGTCATTCACTCCGCGTACCGCACGCTCATGCAGACGCTGCGCAAGCACCCAGACCTTGGTGGCGATGCTGAAGAGGCCGTCCGCATCAATCAGGCCTACGAAGTGTTATCCAATCCAGCCGAGCGTGCCCGCTATGATGCCGGTCTCACCACCGCAGTGCCGGTGGTTCCCCAAAAGAAGGGTGAGGAGCGGCGGCGTGCCCCACGTCGTGAAGTCGATGCGACGATCTCGTACTGCGTCGGTCACGATGATCGTTGGTACACGGCACGCGTCAAAGATATTTCGACACTGGGACTTCGGTTGCTGGCCCATGAGCCGATTGGCAAGGGGCTTGAGATCGTCATCGCGGGCCCCAATCCTGTGAACCAAGCCCTGCGCGGTCATGTGCGCTGGTCACGGATGTTTCATCCATCGATGTTTGAACGTGTGTACGAGGCTGGTATCGAATTCGAAACGACCATTCAGGATATCGACAAACGTTTTTCCCTCTAGTATAGCGAGCGCCGATACGGCGGGGTAGCTCAGTTGGTGAGAGCGACGGATTCATAACCCGTAGGTCGGCGGTTCGATTCCGCCCCC
>JACQMA010000219.1 GCA_016203825.1 Deltaproteobacteria bacterium
CGCGATGGTCACGCCATAATCGAGGACGACGAGTTGGGGACAGAGATTCATCACGACGTTCATGTCATGCTCGATCAAAATGACGGTGAGTCCGCGCTCCTGGTTCAGGCGACGGATGAGGGTCATCAGTTCATTTTTTTCCGTTGGGTTCATGCCGGCGGCGGGCTCATCGAGGAGGAGGAGTCGTGGCTGCGTTGCGAGCGCTCGAACGATTTCGAGTTTTCGTTGGTCACCATACGGCAGGTGGCGCGCAAAAAAATGGTGTTGGTCCTGTAATCCAAATTCACGCAGGAGATCCGTTGCTCGTGTCATCGTTACTTTGACTTCATCCTGGAGGCGTCGCGTGTTGAAGGCCACGTGCCACAAAGAGCTGCGCATGGCCCCGTGCATGGCGACCAGAACATTATCAAGAACGGTCAGGTCGCCAAAGAGCCTGATATTTTGAAAGGTTCGCGCGACGCCGCAACGATTGATCCTGGCGGTCGACAGGGTGGTGAGGTCGTGACCATCGAAGAAAAGTTTTCCGGTCGTGGGTCGATACACACCGGTCAGGAGATTGAAGAGGGTGGTCTTGCCTGCACCGTTCGGCCCAATGATGCCGATGAGTTTTCCCCTTTCCAAGGTGAGTTCAAAGTCCGTGATCGCGGTGAGTCCCCCAAAACGCATCGTGCATCCTTGAATGACGAGGGTGTTGTTCATGGAAAGAGTTTCCTGAAGGAGAACTCGTAGTGGCCCATCAGCCCCTTGGGTCGAACGATCATCATGATAATGATGAGCAGCGAGTAAATCACCATGCGGTATTCGCTTGCCATGCGCAGCACTTCAGGGAGTGCGGTGAGGATCACAGCGGCGATGATCGCGCCCGTAAAACTCCCCATACCGCCGAGCACCACCATCGCGACATATTCAAAGGATTTCACAAACGTGAAGGTGTTGGTGTGCAGATACGTCATCGAGTGGGCAAAGAGTCCTCCACCGAGACCGGCGAAGAACGCTCCCACGACAAAGGCAATGACCTTCACGCGGGTCGTCGAAATGCCGATCGAACTCGCCGCAATTTCGTCTTCACGGATGGCGGCGAAGGCCTTGCCCTTGGGCGACTGCGTGAGGTGGAAGAGGATCCACGTTCCCCCGATGAGAAAGGCAAAGACCCAGAAAAAATTGGCGCGTTCCGCGATGCCGGGAAAACCGCGCGCACCCCCGACAGCTTCCCAGTTGAGAATGATCACACGAACGATCTCGCCGACACCCAACGTTGCCATCGCAAGGTAATCGCCGCGCAGTCGTAACGTCGGCAGTCCCACGATCAAACCACAGAGGGCTGCAGCGATGCCACCGACGATGAGGGCCACCAGAAACCACACGGTTTCAATGACGGCGAGCGGAAGCAGAGTCCCGAACCAGCGCGCAAGGATGGGATCGCCATAGAAAGTGAGGGCGGCTGCGACGTAGCCGCCGATGGCCATGAAGCCCGCATGACCCATCGAAAACTGTCCCGTGATCCCATTGATGAGATTCAAACTTACGGCCATGAGGGCATTGATGCCGATCAAGATGATGATTTGAATATGATAGGAAAAATCACTGAGCGTGTTCACCGTGAGCCAATTCATGCCCCAGAGGAGGGCTAACACGATAATCATGGTGCAAACGCGTTTCATCTTAAACCTTTTCGGTTTGTTTTCGTCCGAGCAATCCTTCGGGTCGCACGAGCAATACGATGATCAAAATGATGAACGCAAGCGCATCGCGGTAACTCGAGGAAAGATAGCCGACGACGAGTGACTCACAGACGCCGATGACGAGACCACCGAGCCATGCACCGGGGATATTGCCAATGCCGCCGAGGACGGCCGCGACGAAGGCTTTGAGCCCCGGCATGATGCCCATGAGCGGTTCAACTTTGGGATTCGAAATGCCGACGAGAATGCCTGCAACAGCGGCGAGCATCGATCCCAGAATAAAGGTATACGAGATGATGCGATTAACCGGGATGCCCATCAGGTGCGAGGCCGTGTGCGAAAAGGACACGGCGCGCATGGCCTTGCCCGTGGTGGTGTTCATCACGAGAAAGCGGAGGGCAACCGCGATCGCCGCCGCTACCGCAAAGATCGTCAGCTGAATCGTGTTCAGAACAATGCCTCCGACGGCGAAAACAGGACGCGATTCCAAAAGCGGAGGAAAGAGTTTGGGGTCAGGACCAAAG
>JACQMA010000032.1 GCA_016203825.1 Deltaproteobacteria bacterium
GAAACAGAGCCTCCGTCATGCCCGTTTACGCGCCCTGGGAAAAGGTGACGATCGCCTTGAAATCGCTCGGATGATCAACCGCCATCATCGCGAGCATTTTTCGATCGAGTGCCACCCGCTTTTTGCGGAGCATTCCCATCAGATGACTGTACGACATGCCGGACAGCTTTGCCGCAGCGGCAATACGTGTCTGCCATAGGGAACGGTAGTCGCGCTTCTTGCGCTTTCTCCCGACATAGGACGTGGCCAGCGCTCGATCAACGGCTTCACTCGCCTTGCGAATCAGCCTTGAGCGCGCTGCATAGAACCCTTCCGCCTTTTTCAAAAGACGGGTGCGTCGATGACGCCGTTTAAACCCTCGCTTTACTCGTGGCATGGAAACCCTCCTTATGTTTTTGCCCCATACGGCAACATTCCCTCGACCTGCTTTTGATTCGCTTTCGACACATACCCTCCACGACGAAGATTGCGTTTACGATTCGTCGTTCGAGCAGAAAGCAAGTGGCGAAGGCCCGCCTTTTTAAACTTGAACTTCCCCTTGCCTGCGCTGCGAAATCGTTTCGCCGCACTCTTTCTCGTTTTCATCTTTGGCACCGCACCCTCCTTATGGTTAGTGTTTTTTCGCCGGGGCCAGCATCATAAAAAGCTGCTTCCCCTCCATCTTTGGCATTTGTTCGACTTCCCCTTTTCCTGCCACATCGGTCATGACTCGTTTCATTCGTGCTTGTCCAATCTCATTATGGGCCATCTCGCGCCCTCGGAATCGAAGCGTCACACGAACTTTATCCCCGTGCTCCAAGAATTTCAAAATCTGTTTCAGCTTGATCTGAAAATCATGTTCGTCCGTCGCCGGTCGCATCTTGATTTCCTTGATCTTGACGACAACCTGATGCCGCTTCGCCTCGTGCTTTTTCTTGCTCTGCTCGTATTTGTACTTCCCGTAGTCCATCACCTTGCACACGGGGGGACGAGCCGTCGGCGCAATCTCGACGAGATCCAATCCTACTTCCTCCGCACGACGAAGTGCCTCAAATGTTGCCAGGACACCAAATTGCGTCCCATCGTGACCGATGAGGCGGACTTCAGGAACTCGAATGCGTCGATTGACTCTCAGTTCGTCACGACGAAATGGTTTTTCGATGGTCACACCTCCTGTCCCTGTTGTGTCCGAACCTCTGTTGCCAAACGTTCTTTAAACGCCGCAAACGGTTGCACGCCCAGGTCACCCTGGATGCGTGAACGCACCGCAACCGATCCACTCTCGGCTTCTCTTTTCCCCAGCACCAAGGTGTAGGGAATCTTTGCCATTTGGGCTTCACGTATTTTGAGCCCAAGTTTTTCGTGACGGTCGTCAACTTCAACCCGAAATCCTTCCGCGCGCAATTCTTTTTCCATTGTCCACGCCACATCATTTTGATCGGTCGTGACCGTGGCAATGAGCGCCTGCACGGGGGCAAGCCATACGGGAAACGCCCCGGCATAATGTTCAATCAAAATTCCAAAAAAGCGTTCAAGCGATCCCATGAGGGCACGATGGACCATGATCGGCCGTTCTTTGGTTCCCCCCTCTTTGACATATACCAAGTCATAACGCTCGGGGAGATTGAAATCGACTTGAATGGTTGAACACTGCCATGATCGCTTCAGCGAATCCTTGATCTTGATATCAA
>JACQMA010000220.1 GCA_016203825.1 Deltaproteobacteria bacterium
GAGCCACTCCTATCCCCATTGCTGGCGGTGCAAACGTCCGGTGATTTTTCGCCTCACGGCGCAGTGGTTTATTTCGATGGAGAAAGGTGATTTGCGACGGCGCGCCCTTCAGGCCATTGACGGCGTTGAGTGGATTCCGCCGTGGGGAAAAAATCGGATTGGCGGCATGGTCGAGCAACGACCTGATTGGTGCGTCTCGCGTCAGCGTCTTTGGGGAGTCCCCATTGTGGCGGTGGTATGTGAATCGTGCGGAACGTCCCACACCACGGCCGATCTGGTGGAGCGCGCCGCAGTCCACTTTGAAAAATGTGGGACCGACACGTGGTACACGGAACCGGTCGAGACGTTTGTCTCGAAAGATTTTGCGTGTCCTCAGTGTGGAACGGGAACGCGATTCCGCAAGGAGCAAGACATTCTCGATGTGTGGTTCGATTCCGGCGTGTCGTATGCCGCGGTCCTCGAACGGGAAATGGGAAAAGGGACGATCGCCGATCTTTATCTCGAAGGGAGCGATCAGCATCGCGGTTGGTTTCACACCTCGCTTTTGACGTCGATCGGGACGCGACAGCGGGCGCCCTATAAACGGGTGCTGACACATGGTTTCGTCGTCGATGGTGAGGGGCGAAAATATTCCAAGTCGGCCAAGAATTACGTCCCGCCGGAAAAACTCATCGAACAGCACGGCGTCGAAATTTTGCGGTTGTGGGTTGCGGCAGAAGATTACCGCGACGATATCCGTTTTTCCGATGTGATTCTCACGCGTCTCGTTGAATCGTATCGCAAAATTCGCAACACCTGTCGGTACCTCTTAGGAAATCTCTCTGACTTCGATCCTCAGCGCGACGCGGTTCCGTACGAACAGATGGAGGAGATCGATCGCTGGGCTATGCATGTCCTGCACAAACTCATTGAACGCGTGCGGCACGGCTATGAAACATTCGAATTCCATACGATTTATCATACGCTCAATCGTTTTACGACCGTTGAACTCTCGGCCTTCTACCTCGATATCCTGAAGGACCGACTCTATACCGAACGCAAAGACGGGCGACTGCGTCGCTCGGCCCAGACGGTGCTTTGGAATGTGGCGGATACGCTCACGCGACTCATGGCGCCGATCCTCTCGTTTACCGCGCATGAGGTGTGGGGATATCTTCCCAAGAGAAAAGATGCCCCTGACTCTATTTTTTTGACGGATCTTCCGTCAGCCAATGCAAAAATGATGGATGAAACATTGGGGGAGCGCTGGGAACGTCTCGTGACGGTGCGCAGTTCCGTCACGAAAGTTCTGGAAGAGGCCCGTGCCGCAAAGACGATCGGGAATCCGCTTGAAGCAAAAATTACGATTTTCGCACCAAAGGAGCTCACCGACTTTCTCAAATCTTTCGGCACAACGTTGCCCGATCTCTTTATTGGTTCTGGCGTCGAGTTTGGTGGGGAAGCAAGCGAACTCAAGGTTTCCGTTCAACCCGCCGACGGAAAAAAATGTGCCCGGTGCTGGAAGTATGCAACCACGGTTGGGACATCAACCAAACATCCCGAAATTTGTGCACGATGTGTCAGTGTCGTGGAGGGAAGAACGTGACCTTCAAATATAGAGTACTTTTTTTTCTTTCTCCTATTGTGATCATTCTCGACCAGCTCACCAAATGGTTCGTGAATGCGCGCATGCCCATCGGCGAACGTATTCCAATTCTTTCGGGTTACTTTGACCTCGTCCATTTCCGAAATACCGGTGCGGCCTTTGGACTTTTTTCGGGAATGGATGAAGCCTATCGATCCCTCTTTTTTTATGGCGTTGCCGTTATTGCCGTCGTGATTCTTGTCGCCTACTTTCGATCACTTGATGGTGAACGAAAACTCGAAACGATCGCCATTTCGCTGATCGTCGGTGGTGTCGTGGGCAATATCATCGACCGTGTTCGTTTTGGCGAGGTGATCGATTTTCTCTCCCTTCACATTCGTCATCGAGTCATTCATGGGAGGCTCTTTGGTCAGAGCATCTGGATTCCGCTCGAGTGGCCGGCGTTTAATGTTGCGGATAGTGCTATAACGATTGCTATGATCTTGTTATTGTGGACAACATTTTTTGGGAAAAAGAAAACATGAGACCATTTCTCTTTCATATTGGTTCGATGGGCGTTCCGGCCTTCTTTTTCACGATCATGGTCGGGTCGCTCGTGGGGACGTTTTACGCCGCGCACATTGCCAAAAAAGATGGCTCCGACCCGGTCGTGATGCTCGACTTTGGGATTTTGGCAATCATTTCGTCGGTGATCGGTTCGCGCCTCTTTCATGTCTTCGTCGAAAATCCCGTGTACTATTGGGAAAACCCCATTCGTGTTTTTTATTTTTGGCAGGGGGGATTTGTTTCGATTGGGGCGTTTATGCTCTCGGTGGCCTCATGCTTGATCTATCTTCGTTGGCGAAAGCTCCCCATCTTCAAAAACTTTGACATCGTGACGATGGGGGTGCCGTTTGCCATCTTTTTTGTGAGGGCCGGGTGCTTTTGTGCCGGGTGTTGTTATGGCAAACCGACCGATTTTTTCTTGCACCTCATTTTTACGAACCCGGCGTCGACCGCGGGCCACTTTCATCCCGGCATTCCACTCCACGCGACGCAAGTCTACGCGATGCTCAATGCGGTCGTCATGTTTTTTGTCCTGCACGCGGTTCGTCGACGCAAGCGTTTTGATGGACAGATCCTCTCGACGTTTCTCATGTATTACGGAATCACGCGCTTTTTCATCGAGGAGCCGCTGCGCGGTGATGTCGATCGCGGCGTTTACTTCAATGGTCTGATTTCAACGGGTCAGGTGTCGATGGTGGTGTTTTTTCTTGCCGGTCTTTTCATTTGGCACCTTCAAAAGAAAAAGGGGAAACAATAATGCTCCAATTATGCAGAAGAGAATTGATTTCGGCGAATCGGGGAGCCCTTGCGCAGTGAGCCCGACATGTACGATATGACAGACATATGAGAGTCTCAGAGGCGAACGAGCAAGGGGCGCCGACGAGCCGATGAGAGGCTCCAATATGAGAAAAGCATTGTTGTATGAATTAGCTTTTGCGACAGTGGGACTCGTTGGTACGGCCCACCTCCTCTACCGCCTGCGCTTCATCCCCTGGATCGATGCTTCACTTGCCACGATCGTGGCGATTCTCTTTCTCTATCTTCCCACGATCGTCCTTTGGCGCAAGCGCCGGTCGATCGACTTTCTCGACCGCAGTGTCCGTGACGCTCTTCGCTCATTCGTTGTCTTTGTTGTCGTTGCCGTGATCGTCTTTACCCCCTTTTTCTATCTCGCGCGCTTCTGGCAAGAGGGCATCTTTGGTTTACCGTCATTTCGTATGGCCGAATATCCACGCTTCTGGTCGGTGACGCTCTTTCAGATTTTAATGGTGGCGCTCCCGGAGGAGTTTTACTTTCGAGGTTATTTTCAGTCGACGGTCGATCGTTGTTTTGAAAAACGCTGGAACATTTTAGGCGTCAAGCTTGGTTGGGGATGGATTCTGACGGCACTCGTCTTTGCCTTTGCGCACTCGATCGTCGTTGTGCGCTGGTGGCACTTTGCGATCTTTTTCCCCGCACTCCTGTTTGGCTATCTCCGCGAACGCACGGGGAGCATCACCGCCCCCATCCTCTTCCACGCAGCCTCCAACGTCTTTATGGACTGGTTTGTGCGGGGGTATGTTTAATCGACGAAATGTGGAACGCCGTCATTTGGGTTCGCAGAGCAATCTGTAGCATCTTCGTAAGGGACAGCGGATTCACTAAAATCAATCATATGATCCTGGATGCTTTCGGAAAGCGCCGAAAGGGCAGACGTAACAATAATGTCCTGACTTGATTGGTAGTAACAGTCGAAGGCTGCCAAAACGACATCAATCGTTGCCTCGACATCGCAAAACTTCCACTCCCGTCGACCCTTTTCTCCCGGAACATAGCCCTTGATCGACCACGTTTCCGTGGCGGCATCCCAGTCAAGGACGACACGGCCCGCCTGGAAGAGGAGAATATCCGCCTCACTATCAAATTTGATATCAAGTTGATAACCGCTTTGAGTGGTCCAGCCATTCACGTTGATGGAATCATTGGCGCCCCAGTTAGCAAGATTAAAGCCCTCTTCTCCACACTCGATAAACGCACCAACTTCATTATGCCGATTGGCATTTCCTCGTTCCTGAACATTGATCTGCTCGGTTGTGAAAGAAAACTTATTGGGAAGTGTCTCAAGGCCGGGGATCGTGACGGGTGCCATGGTGAGTCTCCTTTTTCCTCCCCCAAGAGGTAGGAGCCGCCTACCATCCCCTTCAAAGCAAGGTCAAGGTGAGTTTTTGGTTGTCAAATATCCCCCCCTCATGTCACACGGCCGCGATGCCGACGACCGTTATCATTGGTGGTGGGGTGGTGGGGCTCAATATCGCGCTCGCCCTGAGCGAGTCGAAAGATTCACCCCACGACATCTTTCTCCTCGAATGTGAGAAGTTTTTGGGTCACCATACGAGTGCCCGTAATAGCGAGGTTCTGCACGCGGGGATCGCCTATCCTCCAACATCCATGAAAGCGAAACTCTGCGTTGAGGGTAATCGTCTCTCACGCGAACTCTTCGATCGACTGGGCGTTCCCTATAAAAAAACGGGTAAGTGGATTTTGGCGACGAACGATGCGGAGGCCGAAGGGCTTCAGAGAGTTGCCGAAAATACCACGGCCAGCGGTGGTGTTCCGCTCGTGGAATGTTCACCGGCGAAGGCGGTCGAGTCCGTACCGGAACTGAGCGTACCGCGTGCGGCAATGTTTTCACCGTCAACCGCCATGATCGATGTTTCCGGATATATCCGTGTCCTCGATCAAGTGCTCTCCGGTCGACAGAATGTGAATATCGTTAAACCGTGTCGAGCGATGAGTATTGATCGTGTGCGGTCGATCCTTACGACCGATCGTGGCGAGATGCCCTATGATTGGCTCGTGAATGCCGCCGGACTCTTTGCCGACGATGTCTATCGCATGACGGGTGGCCCGCGCACTTTTTCCGTTCTTCCGTATAAAGGGGAATACTATCGCTGGAAGAACGGGACGGTCGATCATGTGGTGTATCCCGTGCCGGGACGTTTTGTGAGTGCAACCGGCGACGGTGCACTCGTGTCGAGTCTTGGGATTCACTTTCATCGAAACATCGGAGGTGATTTGTTGTTGGGACCGTCACAGGCCAAAGGTGCCGCCGATTCCAAACTGGATTATGCGATCACAACGCCGCCGGAGAAATTCATCGAGGCCGTGACGCCGTATTTGCGAAATCCTCCACGCGTTGAAGATCTGGAACCGGCCTACGCCGGCAATCGCCCGAAACTCTACGAAAGTGGGAAAGCCGTCGGCGATTTTCAAATCATTACCGAAGGGAATATCATTCATCTCTTAGGGATCGAATCCCCCGGCCTCACCGCCGCCCCCGCCATCGCCCGGCATGTGATGGAAATGATGCATTAGGCACCGCGTTTCATCGCGCGAATGGCTTCGAGTTCTTTTAAGTGCAATTGGTCTTTGGGACGGCCTGCGGCACGTTTGGTTTTGATCAAGCCATCGAGTGAGAGCACCAGGACTTTGTGCCCAAAAAGATCATAGGGTTCTGCGTAACGGGAAACTTCCTGATATTGTCCCAAACCATCGACTTCTCCCAAGAGATCAAGTTCTCCAAACGTTGTGGTGAAGGTGAAATTCATTCCCATGGTGATCGTCTTGGCATCGAGGAGAAATGGAACGTCCGGCGGTGCCCCACGCAATTTTGCATTCAGTTTTTTGAGAAGGTGTATAAGTTTTTTAAGATTTTCTTGCGAGCGCACATAGCAAATATCCAAATCTCGTGTTTCGTAAGC
>JACQMA010000226.1 GCA_016203825.1 Deltaproteobacteria bacterium
ACACGTTCTCGGCCGGAATATACATCAGGGCAAATTCAAATGTCCCCTCCCCCGGCCGAATGTATTTTTTTGAAATATCATCGATGTGTTTTTTGATATCGGTGACAAAGAGTTTTCGATCCTTTTGAAAATTTTCGAGCGGAAATTTGGAATCCACGGGTACCAATCCATGAGCCGTTTTGATCACGGCATCGACACGCTCACCGTTTTTGAATTCGTACTGGAGTTCATACGCATCCTGCGGAAGCATTTGGGTCAAGAGGTCACCCAAAAACTGCTCGCCCAAATTCCCGCGCGCCTTCGGTGCCCGCAACAATTCTTGAAGACTCGCAATGTCTTTGCCCACTTCAAACACGCGTCGCGTCTCTTCTTCGACTTTGCTCATCCCTTTGGTCAATTCGGAAACGACGCGTGCGGCGTTATCGAGCCGCTGCCCAACCGTTTGATGCGTCTCGCGCCACTCGGCGGATTGCTTCTGGAGAAATTCCGTCAGTTTCGAGGAATTTCCCTCGAGACTCGTTCGAAGCTGATCTTGAAGCTGGGCGAGTTGTTGTTGAAGGAGATTGAGTGCTGGCGACGCTTCGTCCCGCGGGCGTCGACGAAGGACCATGACGAATCCAACCAGGACGCCACCAGCAATGATCCAGGGGAGAAGAATATTCCACGACATGGAGAAAGACTATGCTGGTCGTGGGAATGGAAGCAATGGGAAAGTTTACGCCTTGGCCACTTTGATATTTCGTTCGAGTAAACCCCGTATACTGGCAATGCGAGTCCGGTAGTTCGTATAGCCCTCAGCCAAATTGATGTCTTTGAGCCAGACTTCTGCTGCCTGGTACAGCGCCTGCACTTGTTGTGCCGTTGCTCCCAGTGCTTCACGATCAGATGCCGAACTCCCTGTATACATCTGCTTTGCTTGCTCATACATCTTTTCCCCATATTCGGTAAAAAACCGTGCTGCCTCGGAACGCACGAGGGCGTTTTGAGGGGCATAAGCGACGGCATCCCGATAAAGTTCCAATGCCCTCAATTGCGTTTCGGGACTGTGATCAGTTGCAAAATCAGCTGCACGATTGCTCAACATAAATCCAACAAAAGAGGCGTCGGACTCGGGACGAGCATGCTGATAATTGGCACGAATACTGTCTATTTTAAGCTGACGGTTGACCGTCGGTGGCGATGCAATATCCCACTGCTGGCGTTTGCCACCAGGATATTGAGACACATTGGCGACGTGGGCGACATCATAGTCATGGACCTGGAGGAACTGGGATGTAACACCGCCGGTGGCAACCTTGATTTCAGGGGGAACGGGGACATCCCCGCTCTTTAAGTGGAGAGTCGAAATACTTCCCAGATATTCATGCAGGGCCCTTACACTTGCCGTCTGTTCTGTGCACTCACCGCGCTGAGCGCCAAAGGCCTCGGCCAATGCTGTATATTCACGACTGGTGGCTTGCCGGCGCTCAATGCCCTTTCGCCACGGTGCTGTCCTTTTTTGCATCCACGTCCCAACTCGCTGATAGAACTGATCCCGGAATGCATCGACATATTCATCACGGAGAGTGGTCGGTGTATGACCTTCCCCGAAATCATCCCACTTATAATGATACCAGTCGTCCAACTCATACTTTTTCCCCTGCTCCCGCATTTTTCTTATGAGATCTTCTCGAAGATGATAATCGATACTGCTGACCATATCCGGCAAAGCCTTTTCAAATGCCAACTTGACGTCATCGGGCAATGTGAAATCGACGGTCACATCGCCGGCAACTCGAAGAGGCCTTGGGTTGGTCACGACGTCCCCTGGCAAGGCCTGCTCAGGTTCCCGAAGAAGAATGGCATAGTATGCCGTCTTGGCACGTTCTCCTTCTGGGGCTTGTTGCAGCGCAGTTAATGTTTGACTCATGTCAGGAATCTCACGATGACGACGGCCAAGTTCTACTTCAAGATCCCGCTGACCCCATCGAAGCTCGCGATAGCGCGACAGAAGGTCAAGACGTGAACCCGAACCATTGTTGGCTCTCGTCGCAAAATCAGCGTAATGTTTTTTGAGTTCATCGACACGAGCGCGCAATGCCTTCAATTCCTCAGCACGCTGCGCAATATCTGTTCCAAGTTTATCGAATGCCTTCACCGTAGCAGCATGCCGCGAAAGTTTATTGCGTTGTGCGGGAGCAAGCCCTTCAAGTGCGGTTTGATAACTTGCAAACTCCGCACGCTGCGTTTCAAATTCCTTTTGGGCCGCATCGACACCTCGATCACGAAGCACCGTTTTAACTTTCTCAAGATCCACCTTGAGTCGTTTGCCTGTGGACTCCGCAAGTTTGAATTGCGCCTGATCCGGAGTCGCTGGCTTTGGAGCTGGCGGTGGAGGTGGACCAAGACGGGGGCCTGCAGGACCAACGGGCGGAGGAACAGGTGGCGCACTGCTGAGAGCCATACGTCGAGTTTGATAGGCAGAATCAACAACTGCAGCCTTTCCCTCCAAGTCTTTTACAACAGCACCGGCTAAGGCCTGATCGGCGTAGATCCCCGGGAGCTGACATTGCGTCATCAATTGCTGGCGGCGTGTCGCCAAACTTTTATAATCGGCTTCGAGCGTCGGTTGCGTGGCACGCGGGGCTCCAGTTGTAAAAGTATCGTGGTCGGCACTGAGCGTTTGCCACGCAACCAAAAATTCGCGGCGTCGTGCGTGGAACGCAAGTGCCGCTTGATAGGCCCTATTGAATTCAGTGCGTGCTTGTTGTGCAGCACCCTTCGCATCAGGACTGACTCCCGCTGCCGCCTGGAGATCATCAACGGCTTGGGAATACCGCTCAACCGTTCTTCCCAACTTTGTAATATCTGGATCATCAAACCGCTCAGAACGCAGATCGTCCTGGCACGCCTGGAGGGCTTCGGTTGCTTGCACACGAAGTTGTTCGACATGAGCAACCGCCGCATCAGCTGTCGTTCGTGCCGTTGCCGCATCCCGACGCTCAACCTGCCACTGCTGAAGGGCAGCGGTGGCCTGATCGAATAACGACGTTATTTTCTTTCTGGCGTTCTCCACATCAGCCCAGACAAAACCTGCGTAGGCCATTGCGCTCTCATCCGTACGCTTGTGATCGCGACTAAGGAGTCGAAATTGCTCCGCAACTTCCCCTTCATCGGTTGCCTTCGCGAGACCATCCACAAAACGTTTTTGAGCCGCTTCAAACTCGCTGACGGATGCAGCGATCTTTGTCCGAGCATCGGCCTGCTGCCCCTTGGTAAAGGTATCGGCAGCCGCTCGATCCGCCTCAGCTTTACACGCTACTTCCGCTTGCGTGGGGAGGTGATCGTAAGCGACTTGAACTTGTGTTTCGAAATCACCCAGTTTGTCACGGGCGTCATCCGCAAGCGTTTGTCCACCATACTTCCCTCCAGCACGACACTGGCGATCAAAATCTCCTCGCTGACTCCTCAAAATATCATAGCGATCACGCAGCGCCTCTTTGGTCGCCCCCGCTGCTTTGGCCGCTTGTTCAAATGCAATGTGATCACGCGTCACGGCTTTGAATTGAGCCAAAAACTCTTGCCGCTGTCTGAGGTAGGACTGATCGGCGTCGAATTTCTGGAGTGTTTGCTCCGCGGCAGCAAATATCGCCTGGTCAGACGTATCGAGTGTTGAAGGATCGAGTCCACGGATGGCAGCGCGATACTGGCCAACAAGATGTTGATACTCCGCCATGCGGGTCTGCTGTTCTACTGCCTGTTCTCGATCTGACGTTTCCCGATGAACCGCATCGGTGTACGTTGCATACTGGGTTTGGAGTTGTGTCCCCAAATCCCTTGATGGATCAAACTTCTCTTTAATGCGAGCAGCCTTCGCTGCTTCTACCACCTTTGCTTTTGCATCGGCGCGTTCAGCATCCGTGAGAAGGGGCATGGCGGTGGTGAAGCCGTGGGCACGACCAATATTCACCTTGTCCATGCCATCTGCAGCGAAAAGTTCCTTTGCCTTCTTCCAGGCCGCTTCCCACGTCTTGGCATCCACGTGACCCACAGGAAGATTCACAGATTTGACATCGATGGCCGTCACCGTATTTCGCTGGCCCGCAGCAGTATCATTCGTTCTGCTCACAAACTCTGTTGCAAGACGAGCCGCATAATCATCGCGTGTTTCGTCGGGGTCGCGAACAACGCTCGTCAAATTGACGTGCTCAATCGTCGCAGGTCCGGGCACTTCATGCGCGAAAAGTTCCACGAGATCAGCGCGATGTCCCACGAATGAGGCTACCGTCGCAGGGGAATAGGAATTGATGCTGAACAACGTCCGTCCGGGAAACGCAGCCAGTGCAGCATCAAGCCTTGCCTCATCAATGGCCGCCAAGGCCTTCGCCACCGCATCGGCATCGGCTGGGCTCACCGTCATTTTCAAAGTTTCAGAATCCGGGACATATTCAAAGGATACTTTGGATCGCACGCCAGGCGGCAAGAGGTCTGCCAAAAGCGTTGCCTTCTCTTCTGCAACGTAAGCGAGGTTTTGGACATCGGTGAAGATGACGTCGGCAGAACTGCCGAGCTTGTGTTCCGCAGCGATCGCGGCGCTGATC
>JACQMA010000211.1 GCA_016203825.1 Deltaproteobacteria bacterium
GCCGAGGGCATACGTCCCAAGAGGGCCGAAACTTCCGAGCCGGCCTGTGTGAAACGAAAGATGTTATCAATGAAGAGGAGAACATCTTGTTTTTCTTCGTCGCGAAAATATTCGGCAACGGTCAGCGCCGAAAGCCCAACGCGCGCACGCGCTCCCGGTGGCTCATTCATCTGACCATACACGAGGGCGGTACGACTGAGCACCCCGGACTCTTTCATTTCGGTCCACAAATCGTTTCCTTCACGCGTGCGTTCGCCAACGCCCGCAAAGATCGAGTAGCCGCCGTGTTGTTGCGCCACATTATTAATCAGCTCCATCACGATGACCGTCTTGCCCACGCCCGCACCACCAAAGAGACCAATTTTTCCCCCGCGCGGATAGGGCGCCAAGAGGTCGATGACCTTGATGCCCGTTTCAAACATCTCGACTTCGGTCGCCTGCTCTTCAAAGGACGGTGGATCACGGTGGATGGGAAGAAACTTGGTGGCCTTCAGGGCTGGACCCTCATCGACCGGCTGGCCGATGACATTCAAGATGCGTCCCAAGACCTCTTTGCCCACGGGCATTTGAATCGGGGCCTTCGTGTTTTGGACTTCGGCACCGCGTACCAGCCCGTCGGTTGCATCCATGGACACACAGCGAACGGTATTTTCGCCAATGTGACTTGCCACCTCCAAGGTCAGGTTGAACGGCTTCTCATTGATTGCCGCATTGGTGACCTTGAGCGCTGTCTTAATCTCGGGGAGTCCCCCTTCTTCAAAGCGGACGTCGACAGCGGGTCCGATAACCTGGGTGATTTTTCCTGTTCCGGTTTGCATAACTTCTCCTTTTTTGTAGGGGCACGGCATGCCGTGCCCCTACTTCAGTGCTTCCGCACCACCAATGATGTCCATCAAATCTGTTGTAATCGCCGCTTGGCGAGCTCGGTTGAATTGAAGTGTGAGGGCCCCGATCATGTCGGATGCGTTGCGCGTCGCATTGTCCATCGCGCGCATTCTCGCCGCAAATTCTGACGCCCGTGAATCGAGAAGCGCTTGCGCGATGAGACCCGAAAGGGCTTTCGCCGCAAGCTGTTCGAGGACGTCCGACGTTGTTGGTTCGAAGATCGGCTCACATTCTGTGTGGGCACGGCGTGCCGTGCCCCTACCTTCTCCGACCGGCAATAATTCCTCAAAAACAACGTGCTGGGTCCCTGCAGAAAAAAAGCGATTGTAGGCAATCACGGTTCGCTCGCTTTTCCCTTCACGAAAACGTTGTTCGACGAACGTTCTCAATTGTTCCGCAAACGCATGGACTTTTCCTTCTGGTAACGGCTCCGTGATGTCGAGAATGGGAGCGCTACTCATCCCTTTTCGTCGAATGGCGTCACGCCCCTTTCGACCCACGACCACCGCCGTGATATCAGCACCACGCGTCCGCTCATCGACGACCCAGAATCGCGCCTGACGAAGAAGGTTTTCGTTAAACGCACCACACAGGCCACGATCGGACGTCAGGAGAAGAAGATCAGTCTTTCCCCCATTCCGTCGTTGCATCAAGAGAGGGAGATCGTCGCAGGTCTGTCCCGCCCGCGCTCGCCGCGTGATTTCGAGCAGGGCGTCCGTGTAGATCCTCCCTGCGTGGGCAGCGTGTTGAGAGCGACGCAGTTTCGCCGCAGCCACCAGCTTCATGGCCTTCGTCACCTTCTGCGTATTGCGAACCGACGAGATTCGCTTTCGGATGTGTTTCAGTGATGGCATGGTTTAGATCGCAAACAACTGTTTCGCTTCCTGAATACCTTGGTTCAATTTCTTTTTGAGCTCGTCATCGAGCGATCCCTTTTCCTTGATCGTCTGAAGCACGTTCGCATGTTTTGCTTCAAAG
Organism: Deltaproteobacteria bacterium; assembly: GCA_016203825.1. Lineage (GTDB taxonomy): Bacteria > UBA10199 > UBA10199 > 2-02-FULL-44-16 > 2-02-FULL-44-16 > JACQMA01. The sequence goes on from JACQMA010000211.1 coordinate 1,864, forward strand.
TGTCGATCAAGGGCCTTCAAAAATGGCCTTACTTTCTCCACCGGAAGATCATCGAGGAAGCCATTCACGCCGGCATAAATTTCCAACACCTGCATGACCGCTGACATCGGTTCGTATTGTCCCTGTTTCAAGAGTTCGACGAGACGTTTCCCGCGCTCGAGTTGTTTTTGGGTCGAGACGTCGAGCTCGGCGCCAAACTGGGCAAAAGCTGCCATCTCACGAAATTGGGCCAATTCCAAACGAAGCGACCCCGCCACTTGTTTCATGGCCTTGATTTGTGCCGCTCCCCCAACACGCGACACCGAGAGGCCCACGTTGATCGCGGGACGAATACCGGAATAGAAAAGATCGGCCTCGAGGTAAATCTGACCATCGGTAATCGAAATCACGTTCGTCGGGATATACGCCGAGACGTCACCGGCTTGGGTTTCAATCACGGGGAGTGCTGTGAGCGATCCGCCACCATGTTCGTCGCTCAGCTTCGCCGCGCGCTCGAGCAGCCGCGAGTGGAGATAGAAAACGTCGCCGGGATACGCCTCGCGTCCAGGAGGGCGACGAAGAAGCAACGAAAGCTGTCGATACGCCACTGCGTGCTTCGAGAGATCATCATAAACAATCAGCGCGTGACGTTTGCTGTCACGAAAATATTCGCCCATCGTAACACCAGCATACGGCGCCAAAAACTGGAGCGGCGCGGGATCTGAGGCCGATGCCGCCACAACGGTCGTGTAGTCCATCGCACCCTGCTGTTTAAGCTTCTCCACGACGCGTGCGACGGTTGATGCCTTCTGACCGATGGCAACATAGATACAAAACACGTCGCCACCCTTTTGATTGATGATCGTGTCAACGGCGACGGCAGTCTTTCCCGTCTGACGATCGCCGATGATCAGTTCGCGTTGTCCTCGTCCTACCGGCGTCATCGCATCGATGGCTTTCAGTCCCGTCATGAGGGGTTGATGCACGGAGCGCCGCATGACGATCCCGGGCGCTTTGATTTCAATTTTTCGTGTCTGTTTCGCCTTGATCTCACCCAGCCCATCGATGGGGTTGCCCAAGGCATCCACGACGCGACCGACCATTTCTTCGCCCACAGGAACTTCGGCAATACGACCCGTGCGGCGGACTTCGTCGCCCTCATGCAAGCTGGAATTGTCGCCCATGACGGCAACACCGACATTATCTTCTTCGAGATTCAAAACGATCCCGCGAATACCATGGGGGAACTCCAGCAGCTCCCCCGCCATCGCACCCGCGAGTCCATGGATGCGCGCAATACCATCACCCACAGAGAGGATTTGGCCCACCTCATCGGTGCCCACCTCTTTTCCGTAGTCACGGATCTGCTGTTGAATAATGCGACTGATTTCTTCGGCTCGAATATCCATCGTCCACTCCTTTATGAAAGCGTGTCTGTTCCCAACAATTCTTCTTTCATGCGCGCAAGCCTCCCGGCCACGCTTGCGTCATAGACCACATCACCCACGCGTACCACAAATCCTCCAATGATTTTTGGATCAACATCGACCTCGCACGTCACGTCGCGACTGAGGAGACGACGGAGGATGGTTCGAAGTTGTTCAACACTTTCGTCCGCAGCGATCTTCGATGCCACCACAAGTTTTGCACTGGCCAGACGTTTTCGCTCCCCTTCCATACGCTGATACCACGTGAGTATTTCCGGAAGGAGTATCACACGCCCTTTATCGATCGTCAGGTGCAAAAGATTCGTGGTGAAGTCTGAGAGTTTGAGGGTTTCGGCGATGTGCGTCGCGGCGAGTTTTCGACGGCCGAGCTTTACTTGCTGATCGCCAAGCCCGTGAAGCAGTTGTGGAACTTTTTCGACGGCAACGACAAGGCGCTGAAGCTCCAATAAGAGATTGTCCACTTTTTCTTCTTCGAGGGCCAAGAGAAAAAAGGCGCGGGCGTAGCGACGGGCGACGACGGATTCTTTCATAGCCATTCAAGGTCCTTAAGATGATGGAGGGATGATTCCATATACGCA
>JACQMA010000213.1 GCA_016203825.1 Deltaproteobacteria bacterium
ATGCAGGAACGCGTGAAGCAGAATTATCCCTTTACCCATCGCGAGATCAGCAAAAAGGAAGCGATCGAGATTTTTCAGAAACGAAACGAACCCTACAAAATTGAAATTATCAACGACCTCCCCGGTGAGACCGTCACGATGTACCGGCATGGAAATTGGGAAGATCTTTGTCGCGGTCCGCACGTGAAAAGTACCGGCGAGGTCAAGGCCTTTAAACTCTTGAAGGTGGCGGGTGCCTATTGGCGCGGCAAGGAAGAGAATCCGCAGTTGCAGCGTATTTACGGCGTTGCCTTTCCGACGCAAGTGGAACTCGACGAATATCTCGCACGCCTCGAAGAAGCGGCGAAACGTGACCACCGTCGGCTCGGCAAAGACCTCGATCTCTTTTCATCGATGGAAGAGATGGGGGCGGGACTCATCCTCTGGCATCCCAAGGGGGGGCGCATTCGAAGTGCGATCGAGAATTATTGGCGTGAAGAACATGCCAAGCGCGGCTATGAACTTCTGTTTACGCCGCATATCGCGCGTCTCGATCTCTGGAAGCAATCCGGTCACTGGGATTTTTATCGGCAGAACATGTACGCACCGATGACGATCGATGACGTCGAGTACGAACTCAAACCCATGAACTGTCCGTTTCACATTCAAATTTTCAAGACGCGGCTGCGCAGTTACCGCGAATTTCCGCTTCGATGGGCAGAGTTAGGAACCGTGTATCGCTATGAACGCTCCGGCGTTCTGCATGGACTCATGCGCGTCCGAGGATTTACCCAAGACGACGCCCACATCTTTTGTCGTCTCGACCAGTTGGAGCAAGAAATCAGCGATGTCCTGCAGTTTTGTCTCCATGTCCTCTCGGCCTTTGGTTTTTCGGATTACGAAATCTTTCTCTCCACGAAACCTGAGAAGCGCGTCGGCAGTGACGAGGCGTGGGAGGCGGCAACGACCGCCCTCGAGAAGGCGCTCAAGAAATCAGGTCTTCCGTATCAAGTCGATCCGGGCGAGGGGGTGTTCTACGGCCCCAAGATTGATATCAAGATCAAGGATTCGCTGAAGCGATCATGGCAG
>JACQMA010000214.1 GCA_016203825.1 Deltaproteobacteria bacterium
AAAGGCCCTCGGCAGCGTATAGAATCGCGACCAGTCATACACTGCGTCGACAAGTACCTTGGGTTGAGATGCAATTGAAACTAAAATCCCGGACGCTTCTTTCAGGAGGTCGCTTCCTTTGAGCCTTTTTTTGGAGGTTCTGATGAAGACAAATCGATAACCGCCAATCGTTTTCTCCCCTGAAATACGGTCATTGTAAACATAGTGAATATTTGGAATCTGCTCGTCGAAGCCGTATCGATGAAACACCGACGGGCCGCTCACTTGGTAGCTAGCCTTTTCGACCTCCATGTATTTCGACAAGAGGAAATACTCGCTCACGCTGATCCGCCCACTGGGAGGAAGTTGTGGAGGAACATAATAAATCCCGCGTTTCAAGCGAACAATTTGTCCTTTGGATTCCAGTCTGAAAAGAAGGCTATGCTCTTGGGACTTCGACAATCCGATCCCTTCGACGAGGTCGCCAACGTGCAGAAACTCCTTCTTGCGGAATTGAACATAGGCAATTGACCTCAGTTCCAATTCTCCGAGGCTCTCCTGTTTACGCAGGGTCTTTATCATATATCGCCTTATTTGCTTAATAGACAAATAGCCAAATAAATCGTAAACATCAACCTCAAAACGTAGATTTCGTGCCTCCACACTAAGAAGTCCGTTTCATAGTGCTCAGAAAGTGCATCTCAAGTGCACGAGTCAATAACTATGATTTCATGATTTTATGACTACGATTTTATGAAGAGGACCCCCCGGTTAGGAGTCGGACTCCTTTTGGGGGGACCGCGATTGACTTTAGAGAGCCTCTCCCTTAATCGCAGCCCCTATGAGCACCGGCACCACATTCGAACGCCTTGTGGAAATCATGGCCAAGCTGCGCGGGCCTTGCGGGTGTCCGTGGGACCGGGAGCAAAACTACACCTCGATCGTTTCGCACACCTTAGAAGAGGCGCACGAAGTCGCCGAGGCGATCGACCGCGGTGATCTCGACGGCCTTCGCGAAGAGCTGGGCGACCTCCTCTTGCAAATCGTCTTCTACGCCCAGATGGCCAGCGAAGAAAAACGATTCACGATCGACGATGTCATCAATGGTATTTGCGATAAAATTGTTCACCGCCATCCGCACGTCTTCGGCGACCTCAAGGTCACGGGTACCGATGAAGTCCTCAAAAATTGGGAAGCACTGAAACAAAAAGAAGGCGGGACTCAAAAAAAATCTGTCCTTGGAGGAATACCGAAGGCCCTCCCTGCCCTCCTCAAGGCCTATCGGTTGGGTGAGAAGACATCGCGCGTCGGGTTTGATTGGACCAACGCCGAAGGCATCCTCAAAAAAATTGAAGAAGAAGTCCGCGAACTCCATGAGGCGCGTGGTCAGAAAGATGAAGCGGCCATCGACCACGAATATGGTGATCTGCTTTTTACGCTCGCCAATTGCGGCCGGTTTTTGGGGATTGAACCCGAAGGAAGTCTTCGTCGCGCCGCCGATCGTTTCTCAAAACGCTTTCAGTGGATGGAACGAGCGGCAACCGACCAGAACCGAACCCTGCAATCGTTGACGCCCGAAGAGTGGGACGATCTCTGGAACCGGGCAAAACACGAGGTGGCCCATGAGTAAATGGTGGATGGCACTGATCTGCAATGCCCTCGTTTTTCCGGGAAGCGGTTACTTTGTGATCAAAGAACCGCGTCGCGGCTGGATCATCACGGGTCTTTCAGCACTGGCCCTCACAACGATGATCATTTCGTTTGTCATGCCGCTCACGAACGTCCTCCCCCTTCTCCCTTCGTCCGTCCCTTTGAATCCAACGTCGCTTGCCGAAGCCGCCGTCATGTTTTCGTGGAAAAAATCTCAAACGGCCATCACGTTGCTTTCGACCACGATTCTCCTCTTGTGGGTCTTTGGAATCCTCGACTGCCTCGTCAGAAGAAAAGCCATCCTCAAGACTTACATACAAAAATCCCCTCCTTTGTAAGGAGGGGAAGGGGGAGGTAGATCACAAGGATCTACCTCACCTTACCTCCCCTTACAAAGGGGAGGAGAAGTCTACAATGCTTTTCGTTGCAGGACTCCCATCACCGCACGGTATTCAGGGTACGCCATAAACCGAAGGACCACGGTGTATATAATGATAGCCCCGCCGATGATGGCGAAGAGGTTGATGGCAGAGTGAACGGCGATCGCCACGGCCACCCCCATCACCAACGAAGCAAGCGACATCCGAACAAATGAAGAAACGAGGCGTCGTCCGCCCATGATCCCCACCTTCTTTCGAAACGAGAAGAAGAGGAGCAGCATATTCGTCGCCGAAGAAATCGTCATCGCCGAGGCGAGCCCCACATGCTTGAACGGATGCATGAGGATCAACGCTACAGCGGCATTCACGATAAGGGCCACGGTCGCGATCACGACCGGTCGCCTCGCGTCTTTCAAGGCGTAAAACGCCGGCACAAGATTGCGGATCGCAGCAACGAGCGGAATCTGAAACGCAAAACACTTGAGTGCTGCCGCCGTGGCGACGGTCGCCTCCGGACCAAACGCCCCGCGTTGAAAGAGAAGGGCCACGATCGGTTCGGCGAGGAGAAAGAGTCCCACCGCGGCCGGAACCGTAATCGCAAAATTCAACCGCAATCCGTAATTCACGGTTTCCTTGAACGACACCATCGCGCCTTCTGCGGCGTGATCCGAGAGTGTGGGGAGCGTTGCCGTCGCCACCGCAATCGCAAACACACCGAGCGGAAATTCACACACGCGATCGGCATACCACAGGTACGAAACGCTCCCATCCGGCAGAAACGATGCGAGTAGCGTAATCACCATGACATTCAATTGATACACCGCCGCCCCGTAGGCCGCAGGAATCATCATGAGGCCGAGTTGCGTGAGTGCCGGATGCCGAACATCGACGTTCCACTGCGGCAGCATGCCCTCTCGACGAAGCGTGGGAAGTTGCAACAGGAGCTGCAAGACACCGCCGACGAGAACCGCGATGCAAGGAGCGAGGGCGGGAATCTCCATCCGCGGGGCAAGAAAGAGGGCCCCGCCGATGATCGCGAGATTCAACAGGATGGGGGAAGCAGCCGGGGCCGCAAACCGCTTGCACGCATTGAGCACTCCCATCGTCAGCGCCACAAGACTGATCAAAAAGATGTAGGGGAACATCACCCGCGTCAGAAAAACCGTGAGGTTGAATTTTTCCGACCCAACCTCAAACCCATAAGCCAAGAGACGAACAAACCACGGGGCAAAAACGACGCCCATGATGACCAACGTCGCGAGTGCAATGACAAGAACCGTGAAGACGACTGAAAATGCCTTTCGGGCATCATCGCGCGATTTTTTCAAAGTCTCCGTATAGACGGGGACAAACGCGACCGTGAGGGCCCCCTCACCCACCAAGCGACGCAGGAGATTGGGGATGCGAAAGGCAACGTAAAAGGCATCCGCCATACCGGTCGCCCCGAAGGCAAAGGCAAGCGACGCATCGCGAAGAAGACCGAACAGGCGACTGACGAGCGTAAAAAAACCAACCGTCCCCGTTCGGCGACTGATCTGATGGTGTTCCGGTCTCATATTGACAGGTCCTCTGTCATCGTGATAGCAGCCGGCCTCACTTTCGGAGGGGGTTTTCCATGGCAGACGAGCGGGCACAAAAGAAGTTGGCCAAAGGGCGACATGTCTCGGCGTTGAAGCGCCAGCGTCAAAACGAGACCCGTCGGGAACGAAACCGCGCCACCCGTTCGCGCATCCGAACGGCCGTGAGAAACGTCGAAACGACCAAAACCCGCGAAGCCTTGGCCATTGCCCTTCCGCTCCTCGACAGGGCCGTCAATAAGGGCTTGTTGCCACGGGCCCGTGCCTCGCATCTCACATCGCGCCTCACGCGCCTCGTGGTTCAGAAGACCGCCTAATCGGTTGTGCATAAGGTGAGGACCAATCGCTCCATAATCCGTTCCGAGGGAATGCGAATCGACTTGAGTTCACGGTCCGCGGTACTTAAAGACCGAAAACTCTTCCGTAAACTCTCTTTCGAAAACCGTTTTGCCTGTCCCAAATAATTTTTGGCAAAAAAGGGATGAACTCCCAAAACACGTGCGGCATCAGCATCACCTGCCCCATGCTGCTGAAGCTCTTTCGCCTTCAAGAGCAGACGCATGTGGCGCGCGATCATACTTAAGAGTGTTATCGGGGATTCACCTTGATCGAGAATATTTCCTAGGAGTGCGATGGCGCGTTTCACCTTCTGCTCGCCAATCGCATCGGTCAGTTCAAAGACCGTTCGTTGATGGGTTGCGGCACAGACGGTTTCGACATCCTGCAGTTCAATCGTGGCGCGCGGTCCAACAAAGAGGAAGAGCTTTTCGATTTCCGCAGCACAGCCCCCCAAATCCGTTCCGACGACATCGACAAAAAAACGGGCTGCTTCTTGTGAGATCTGTTTGCCGCTGCGCCGCACTTCGACCGCGACCCACGTGGGGACCTGATTCGCGTAGAGCGGTTTACATTCCACAACAGCGCCTTTTTCTTGAGCGAGGGTTGCAAGACGCGTTCGGCCATCGAGTTTGGCCGCCACGACAATAAGTGTGGCGGTTTCGACCGGCCGTTCGAGATAGCGCGCCAGTGTTTCCATCATCCCTTTGGAAAGATGCTCTCCTTCACGGATGATCACGACGGGTCGACCACCCAAGAGCGGAATCGTCAACAAGGCATTATGGACGATCTCGGCCGTCGCCTCGCGACCAGTCAGTAACAGACGAGAGGGATCCTGGGGCTTACAGCCGATTGTTTCTTCAAGGCGTGTCAGCGCGAGTGACGCCAGATGGGCTTCGGCGCCGACGATCAGATAGACCGATCGAAGAGTTCCCGCGCGGAGTTCTCGATCAAGGGTTTGAAAATCAAGTTTCGGCATCGTCACACCACAATGTTTATCAATTTCTTTGGAACATAAATCACTTTCTTCGGCGCCCCCGTCACATGGGCTGCCACTTTTGGTGAGGCCAACGCAACTTTTTTGACATCGTCCTCCGTCGCATCCGCCGGGACACTCACCTGATCACGGAGTTTCCCGTTGACCTGCACGACAATATTCAATGTCGACGATTGCAGAACAGCGGCGTCGTAAGAAGGCCACGGGTGACGCACCAAAAAGTCCTGGTGTCCCAGCGCACGCCACAATTCCTCGGCCATGTGCGGGGCAAATGGAGCAAGTAAGATCACCAACGTCTCCAACGCGCTCGCAGGGAGAGAGCGGACGTCCGTGTCGCTTAAGGCATTGAGATACTCCATGATCGCGGCGATTGCGGTATTATAATGATAGCGTTCGAGGTCCTCGGTGACACGTTTGATGGTGTGGTGTTGGAGACGGATAATATCATCGGTTTTGTACGGGCGGGGTAACCCCGCCCCTACATCTTTGCACCATCCCTGCACCAACCTCCACACACGATTCAAAAATCGCCACGCCCCTTCAATACCTGCATTACTCCACTCGAGGTCACCCTCAACGGGCGCGGCAAAGAGACTAAAGAGTCGCATCGTATCGGCACCGTACTTCGCCATGAGGTCATCGGGGTCGACAACGTTCCCCTTCGACTTGCTCATCTTGGCGCCACCCTTGATGACCATCCCCTGATTGATCAACTTCACAACCGGTTCGTCGAGCTTCAACATGCCCAAATCGCGCAGGACCTTCGTGTAGTAGCGACAATAGATGAGATGGCCCGCGGCGTGTTCGACACCACCGATGTAGAGATCGATCGGAAACCAATACGCAACTTTCTTGGCATCGAATGCTGCGCGATCGCAGCCGGGAGACGTGTAGCGGAAAAAATACCACGACGATTCAACAAACGTGTCCATCGTGTCGGTCACGCGATTTGCTTTGCCGTGGCACGTGGGACAACTCGTTTGGAGAAAACGTTCCGATTTGGCGAGCGGTGATCCCCCCGTCCCGGTGAAAGGCACATCTTCGGGAAGGAGCACGGGCAAATCTTTTTCGGGAACGGGCACGGGTCCACACACGTCACAATACACAATCGGAATGGGCGCACCCCAATACCGCTGCCGCGACAGACACCAGTCTTTGAGTTTATACGTGACGGTCGGTCCACCCTGTCCCCGTTCCCCAAGGGCCGCACTGATCTTCGCCATGGCATCACGTGACGAAAGTCCGGTAAATTCGCCCGAGTCGATGAGGACACCTTCGTCGGCATACGCTTGTTGTAGGGGCGGTTCGCGAACCGCCCCTACGTTCTTACCCGGCTGAATCACCACCTTGATTGGCAGGTTGTATTTCTTCGCGAATTCAAAATCACGTTGATCGTGGGCCGGGACCGCCATCACCGCACCAGTTCCATATTCCATCACGACAAAATTCGCGGCGTAGATCGGGATGTTCTCGCCGGTCAGCGGGTGTTTACAGTACGCGCCGACGAAGACCCCCTCTTTTTCATATTTTTCCGCGAGACGCGCCTGATGATCGATGCGCGCTGAACGCTCCACGAAGTCCTGCACCTTTTTGGCCTCGGGAGTTCCGGCGGAGAGTTTTGCGACGAGCGGGTGATTGGAGGCAAGACTCACAAACGTCACTCCAAAGAGTGTGTCGGGGCGTGTGGTAAAGACGGTGATCTTTTCCTGTAGGGGCGGTTCGCGAACCGCCCCTACAAGTTCAAAATCAATCGTAGCCCCTTCACTTTTCCCGATCCATCCCCGCTGAATCGTCCGAATTCGTTCTGGCCACGATCCCAGTTGCAGATCGATGTCGCGCAGCAATTCTTCGGCGTAATCGGTGATCCGAAAATACCACTGCGTCATCGATTTCATTTCGACGCTTGCCTCGCACCGCCAACACACGCCCCCCTCGGCCTGCTCGTTGGCGAGAACCGTTTCACACGATGGGCACCAATTCACGAGCGACGTCTTTCGATAGACCATCTTTCGTTCAAGCATCTTGAGAAAGATGAGCTGTTCCCATCGATAATAACTGGGATCACAGGTCGCAAACTCTCGGTTCCAGTCATAGGAAAACCCAAGTCGCCTGAGCTGGCTTCGCATGTAATCGATATTTTCGCGCGTCCACTTCGCCGGATGAACGCCGTGTTTGATGGCTGCATTTTCCGCAGGCATCCCAAAGGCATCCCACGCCATCGGGTGGAGGACCGAGTGCCCTTGCATCATCTTGTACCGTGCGGCGACGTCACCGATGGAATAATTGCGAACGTGACCCATGTGGAGGACGCCGGAGGGATACGGCAGCATCTCGAGGAGATAGTATTTCTTCTTGGCGGAATCTTCGGTGGCCTGAAAAAGCTTCGCCGCTTCCCACGCCTTCTGCCACTTGGGTTCAATGACGTCGGGTTGATATTTGGTCTCGGTCACAGGGTTGCAACTATAAGGAAGGAAAGGGAGAATGCAAGAAAGAGAAAACCTTGCAGGCGGGCATCCCACATGCTACCCGCGCGCGCATGTCGAACTTGTCCATCAGCATTTTTGTCCCGGCCCACAACGAAGAAGGGAATATTGAGCGGGTGGTTCGGAATGCCCTCACCTTTCTCGATGCGCACGCCGATGCGAGTCGATCCGAAGTGATCGTCGTCGATGATGGAAGTTGCGATCGTACGGCCGAGATTTGCACAAAACTTGCTACAACGGATCCACGCGTTCGATTGGTTTCGCATCCCAAAAACCGCGGCTACGGCGGGGCGATCAAGACGGGGCTCTCTAGCGCTCGATACGATTATGTCTTTTTTACCGACAGCGACGGGCAATTTGACGTGAACGACCTTGAAGCCTTTCTCCCTCACATCGACGAGAAAACCATAGTCGTCGGCAGGCGCGTCCAGCGTCAAGATTCCTTCCACCGAAAACTCAACGCCTTCTGCTGGGGCACACTCGTGCGAACCCTCTTTGGCCTCACGGTCAAGGACATCGACTGCGCCTTCAAAATATTCCCACGGCAACCACTGTGCGATCTTGTGTATCACTCCGAAGGGGCGTTGATCAGTACCGAACTCTTGGTGCGCGCCAAACAACGGGGCTACCGTATCGTTCAGCTCCCCGTTCGTCATCTTCCTCGCCACGTCGGGACATCGACCGGCGCCAATCCGAAGGTGATCCTTCGCGCCTTCGCCGAACTCTTTCGGCTCTACGCGCGTATTCGAAAACCGCTGCTCTTGTTTGTTCTCGTTGCTGTCTTATTCGGAAGCACCGCGGCCAAGGCACGCGAGATCAAGATGATTTTTTGGTATCCGGGTGAAGCAGGTTCAACGGCCGAGGCCCAACCGGTTTTGGATCTCTTCTTTGAAGCCCTGAACCAGGACCTCAAACCCGATCAGATGAGCGGAAAGTATTTCAACACGGTCGCGGGTGGAAAAAACTATATCGCGAAAGAAAAACCGGCACTCGGTATTGTGAGTTTCCCCGCATGGGTTCAATACCGAAAAACTTTCCCTGCTGCATCGAGCGAATGGCTCGCGACACTTCCCCTTCCTGATGGAAAATCGACGCATCTGTACCGATTGGTGGGGCCATCCAAGGAACTCCACGAAAACTCGATCCTGATCTCCTCGGAACCCCTCTCCGTCGAATTTCTTCGAACATCACTCTTTGCAAACCTTCCCCAGCGCATCACGGTCCGCGAGAGTCCACAACTCTTGTCGCAACTTCGCACGATCGCCGACGGTCAGGACAAGGCTTACGCCATCCTCACCCCGATGGAGGCCACAACGCTCGATCAGCTGAGTTCCCCGTGGGCCAAAAAACTCATCACCGTGGAGACATCGAAACCGATTCCTTCAGCCAGCGTCATTCTCGTGGACCCAAGCCTCCCCCAGGCAGAACGTCTTCAGAACCTCTTCCTCACCTTTTCCTTGAAAGATTCAAACAAAGAAATACTCAATGAATTACGACTAGTTGGATTTGAAACTCTAAAGTAACTTATAACCAGCGCCGATCACGCCCGCTTGGGGGCCGAGGGTGGCCTTGAGGATCTTGAGGCCTTGGGTGTTGGCGGGATACGAGCGCGAAGCGACTTCGCTGCGGGCTGCTTCGACAAAGTGATTAAAGGCCGCCGCAATCCCGCCACCAATCACGAAGGTCGTGACTCCCAAAACATTGATCAGGTTGTGAATCCCAATACCAAGGACGCGTCCGTACATCTGCCACAACTTCAGAGCGATTGCGTCGCCACGATCGGCGAGCTTCGCAATATCTTCGGGTGTCACGGATTCGACGCCGGCCCACTGACGAAAGACTTTTTGCCCGTCGGGAGACAATTTCGGAACGAGATACCGAAACGCGCGCGATGCACCATATTCGTCCCAGCACCCTCTCCCACCGCAGGTACAGGTCGCCCCGTCGATCTCGATCACCGTGTGTCCGACTTCACCGGCGAATCCGCGATCGCCATGCCAAACTTTTCCATTGAGAATGATGCCACCACCAATCCCCGTGCCTAACGTGAGCATCACGAAATTCGGAATGTCGCGACCCGCACCAAACGAGGCCTCACCCAACGCGGCGAAGTTTGCATCATTATCAACCTCGACTCGTTGCTGGAGTTTTTCAGCGAGAAGTTGTTGCACCGCCACGTCCTGCCAGCCGGGAAGATTCGGGGCACGAACCAAGACCCCTTGTTTCACATCGACAATCCCCGGAACGCCGAAACCAACGCCAACACAGGTTCCTGTCGTTTGTTGTGCGAATGAGCGCGCCTCGCGCTCCACGAGATTCATGACTTCATCCACCGTGCGCTCACGGAGCGAAGTCTGGCGGAAGGCCGTGAGACCTGTCTCACCCACCGTTCCGATCTTGAGATTGGTTCCTCCCAGATCAATGCCGATGGCATAGCGTTCTGTGGTCACGCCGTTCTCCTTGTCGAATGAAGACTGCCATGATAAAAATCCGGGCACAATGCCACAATTTTTTATCGATCAACCGACCCACAGCGGTCAGACCGTCACCCTTCACGGCAGCGACGCCAAGCACATCGCCCAGGTCCTTCGGCTCACCAAGGGTGACTGG
>JACQMA010000229.1 GCA_016203825.1 Deltaproteobacteria bacterium
AGGCAGAGGGGTGGATGTCGTGTATTTTACCCATCCCTATGGTCCAGTCCCAACCTGAAGTTCGCAAGCTCAATGAACGCATCCACGAATTAGAACAGCTCGTCTCCGTCATCGAACGTGCGAAGCGCACGTGGCAATCGACATTCGATGCGATCACGATCCCTGTTCACATTGTGGGTCCCGATTATCGCATCGACCGAGCGAATGTTGCGATCGCTGCCGTTGGTGGTGGAAAGATTACATCCTATCCCGATCATGTCTGTTACGAAGTCTTCGCTGGTCGCACGTCTCCGTGTCTGGGTTGTCCTCTGCAGCAGTCGCTTGAAGAAAGAGTTCCCGTGACGCGATTGCTCACGAGTGCGATTCACGATCGCCAATTTGAAGTCACGGCCTATCCCTATGATGAGACACAATCGATCGTTTCGTATCGAGACGTAACGGAAGAAAAACGTTTGCAACGTGAAGTCATCCAGCAGGAAAAAATGGCGGCGATCGGGATGTTGGCCGGCGGCGTGGCCCATGAGATCAACAACCCCCTCGGCGGTGTCTTGGCCTTTACGCAACTTGCCCTCGGGAGCGTGGGCGAAAATGAATCCATTCGCTCCGATCTGGAAGAAATTCGAAAGGCGGCGGAACGATGCAAACGGATCGTCGCCGACCTCCTCGATTTCTCGCGCATGTCGCAAGAGGGTGAGCGTCACCCCGTCGACCTTGCTCTCTTGATTGAAAAAATTCTCCCTTTCCTTCGCGGCGAGATGAGATCCCTCAATGTCGAATGTCAGGTCAAAACCCATGGGAACGTTCCAAAAGTGGTTGGACATACCGATCGTCTCCAACAGGTTTTCCTGAACCTCATGACGAACGCCTGTCACGCGATGCCACATGGCGGGAAGCTTACCGTGGAACTCAAACGTGGTCCTTCCAGTGGAACCGTGGTGATCGTTCGTGATACGGGAGTGGGGATTGCCGTAAAACATTTGGATCACATCTTCGACCCTTTTTTCACGACGAAGGAACCGGGCAAGGGGACGGGGCTTGGTCTTGCCATCACGTATCGCATTGTGAAGGAACACGGTGGCACGATTGACGTAGCGAGTGAAGAGGGAAAGGGGAGTGTGTTCACCCTCTCGTTTCCCGGAGGAGCGCATGGCGCGGATTCTCATCGTTGATGACGAGGAGTCGATTCGGAAAGCCCTCGTTAAATATCTAACGGGCTTAGGCTACGATGTTGTTGCGGCCGCCGATGGTGCGGCAGCACTCGCCCTTGTCGATCAGCAGCCGGTCGACCTCGCCATCGTCGATCTCGTCATGCCCAAGATGGATGGCGTCGAATGTATCCGTCGCTTGAAGGCAAAAAACTCCGACATCGTGGCGATTGTCCTCACCGGTTTCGGGACGATCACGACGGCGGTCGAGGCGATCAAGGCGG
>JACQMA010000216.1 GCA_016203825.1 Deltaproteobacteria bacterium
AGGCAGAAGAGGGTCTTCAGAAATTCAATAAGGGTTTTGAAGATGTCCTCAAGAAATCTCAAGGAACATATGAAGGATTTTACTTGAAGTATTTGAACGACTACCTCTTCAAACCCAAGAAGGCGGTGAAGAAGGGAATCGCGCCGGACATGAAGAAGGCGCCAATGCCAAAGAAAAAACTCTCCTCCTGGCTCTGGGATCTCCTCGTCCCATCGGCGTATGCGTGTGACCCGCCAGATACGATTGTCAATGAATGTTGTCTCCTCGTCGACCCTCCTATTCTCGAATGCAGCGAGTGGGGCCCATTGGAAGCTGATCTTTGTTGCCCGGCCAACGATCCAGCAACTCCCATTGATGAGCATGCGTGTTGCGTTGCCAATCCATGTGCTGACCCCACGGATGGCTTGACGGCGGAAGAATGTGCCGTTCCTGTTGTGCCAACACCTCCACGTCTCCCGCGCGGACAGGTGATGCCGGGGAAGCGAGAAATCACCGTCGTCGTCAACAAACGCGCGCGTGAAATCCCACCCGATATTCCGCCCGGTTGCAGCGAAGGGGTTCGACCGATTCCCGCGGGTCTTGAGTGCACACTGCACTCGGATTGTGGCGAAGGGAATTTCTGCGGTATTGATTGTGAATGCCGAGACATCCCCGGCGATCCTCCCGACCCGCACATGTGTGGCGCAGGACCGCTCGACGCCGGTGAACAGTGCAATCGTGACAACGCGTGCGCGCTGGGTCAGATCTGCGATATCAACTGTCAGTGTGTCGCGGGGCCGACAGGCCCAACTGGACCAGCTGGGCCCATAGGTCCTATTGGACCTGGAGAACCCCCCGGTGGACCAGTAGCATCCATAACCTCAAACGATCAATGCGTCTGGCGCGTGAAGGGATTCTCGAGTGACGAGACGCGACGACTCTATACGAAGCTCAGCGATGACATCCGAGCCATCCGCAAGGGATCGAACGACTACTTTGCCGAGCGCGAGTATTCGAGTGTCGAGGCCGTGTGTTGTTTTGCCGGTGGTGCCGCGCCGAACGTTGCCGCTGGTCAGCTGAGCCTCTCGCTTTCGGGTTCTCCGCGTCCCGATGCGGAAGGCAATATGCGTCCGTTTGCAATCATCCAGGAGCGCGGTCCCGCACTTGAAGATTTTACGGCAAGCATCTGGAGGACCACAGAACCTCACGTGATCGATGAAGCAACACTGATCCATCCTGTCTCAACGGCCCCGAGCCTCTCGGCCGCGGGAGGCGATCTCCTGCCCGATCTTGCGGCGCCGGAACTCTTCCGTGAGCGCGTCGTCCCGATGACGTCGCAATATGCCGTTAATGCCGTAACGCTCGCATCGAGGACGACGGTCATCAATAATGTCTTCTCTCATCGTGCCCAGGCCGTCGGTGCGGGACAAAACCTATCACTGTCGAGTGACTTCTCCGTCCAACTTCCGGGTGCGGCAACGGCAAACCAAGCGGGAATCGATCCGCAATTGGCGCAAGCAGGGGCAGGCTATGCTTGTCACGTCGTCAGTTTCAAGATTGCGCCGGATCGGGCCAACGTGTTTGGGATTGCCGGGGGCGGCGAAGGTGACAAGCAGTGGTACATCGAAAACCGTCAGTTTGATTTTGACGCCCTCAAAGCAGAACTTCAAGCTCGTTGTGCGTCGAAGGAATTGGCAGGACAGGCGTGCACCGACGACGAGCTGAAGGATTTGCCGTGGGATGCGTATTCGACGTATCAATTTGAGGTTGTGCAAGCGAAGTATCAGTCGGTTGCGGCGTTATCGACATCAACAGAAGAACAGGGTTCGGCGTCGGTCACGGTCTTTACAGGTCGGCCGTCGGGAGTCGATGTCGGTGGAGCTTGCAAGTGTGACCTGACGATCACAACGCCCCAGCCGTTGGGACTCGTATTCCTGATGTTGTTTGCCATCATTCCGTTTGCTGGGTTGGTGGTGTTACGGTTGTTTAATCTTTCCTTCCATCGGAACAAACGTTGCGGCCGTGAGACGCTTGGCTAGGATCAGCTTTCCATCTTTTTTCACGTACAGAAGAATTTCTTGAAATCGTTCTTCGCCGCCGAGCGGCAGCACAATGCGTCCGCCTTCTTTGAGTTGTTCGATGAGCGGGGTCGGAACGTGATCGGGGGAACAAGTGAGGATCATCGCGTCAAAGGGTGCCGCTTCTTTCCACCCAATGAACCCATCGCCGTGGCGAACGGTGATATTGGTGTAGCCGAGGCGCTTCAATCGCTCACGTGCCGTCGTTGCAAGCGGTTCAAGGATTTCGATCGTGTACACTTCCTTGGCCAGCCGAGAGATCAACGCGGCAACATACCCGGCTCCTGTTCCGACTTCGAGGATGCGGTCGGTCGGCACAAGGCCCATCGCATCGAGCATCAGGGCGTCTTCATAAGGCCGATCGAGGGTTTGATCCTCGCCGATCGGGACTTCGAGGTCTTCGTAAGCGCGATCGCGGTACTGCGGCAGGACAAATTCCTCACGCGGAACCGTCTTCATGGTTTCGATGACCTTGGGATTGGTGATCCCCTGCCACACGATTTGCTGTGAGATCATCTTCTCGCGCGCTTCATCAAGGGATGGTGCGCCACGGGAACATGCACACACCATCATCGCAAAAATGGCCAAACACAAAATCTTTTTCCCCTCTCCCGTCCTTCGGACTCCCTCTCCCTCGAGGGGAGAGGGGAGGGTGAGGGTGATCATGAAGGGAGAGGAAGTTTGACGCTGCATGGCGTTTATATTACGCACCCGGCCCAATGAGAGTCAATCAAAGCCTTTTCCCCTCTCCCGTCCTTCGGACTCCCTCTCCCTCGAGGGGAGAGGGTAGGGTGAGGGTGGTGATCCTCATGGTTCTTCTTTTGACCTCATGTGCCAAGGATCTCATTACCGGAAAATCGACGCTCAATTACTACAAGATCGAAGATGAACCGAAACTGGGCCAGCAGGTCCTTGAGGCCCAAACGGCAGAACTCAAACATCAGAAGAAGGCAATCGACAGCAAGAAAAACGCAAAAGACGTGAAACGGATTCGAACGATCGTCAAACGGCTCGCCAAGGTTTCCCATCACCCTGAATTTCCCTTTGAGGCGCATCTGGCCGATCTCCCGATCGTGAATGCCTGGTGTGCCCCGGGCGGAAAGATCATGGTCTATGAAGGATTGTGGGACCCGAAAGAAGGGTTGATCGAAAAAGGCAACGATGCCCAGCTCGCCGCAGTCTTGGGCCACGAAATCGCGCATGCAACCGCACGCCACGTGACGGAATCGCTCAGTAAAAACATGACGATCGCGATTGCCGGAGCGGTCGCTTCAAGTGCGATTGCCAGCGGCTCGGCGGAAGGCGCGGATCTTTTCGGGCAAATGTTCGATCAGGGGATGAACCTTTTTATTCCGAGTTATTCGCGAAAAAATGAACTCGAGGCCGATCGCATCGGTCTCCTGTACATGGCCGAAGCCGGGTATGATCCGCGCGAGGCCGTGAAGATCTGGAAAAAGGCGGCGAAGGGAAAGAAGGGTGAGCGAACGAGCATTTTTGCAAGTCACCCGGCCAGTGGAGAGCGCGCGAAGCAGTTGGAAAAATATCTACCGGAAGCAATCAAGGTGTATGAAAAGAGACAGGCAAAGGTGTCGGACTATCTGAAGCGGTTACCCCATCAGGGGTGGCCAGCTTCAGTGTCCGACACATTTGCTCGACACCCTTGACGGGGTATCGGCAAAAAGAGTCGGACAC
>JACQMA010000217.1 GCA_016203825.1 Deltaproteobacteria bacterium
CATTCATGCGATAGATATTGGAAATGCCACTGACATCCGATGAAAAGAGAAGGGATCGACCATCAGGAAGCCACATCGCATCGACCTCTGACGCCATCCCCTTCACCTTCGTCAAACGCTCAAGCTTTTTCCCATCGGCCGAGAGGAGATAGAGTTTCCAGCCTGCGTCACTCGTGTGGATGGTTACCGCAATCTGTTTTCCATCTGGCGACCACCGTGGTCGTGAAAACTGGGCGTCGGGAGCGACGCTCACGTCAAGAGGAACAAGGCTTTTCTCCTTGAGGGAGAACACCTCCAAGGCACTCTTTCCTCCACTCCCCGTCACCACGAGCACTCGATCCCCATCGGGATGAACCGCAGGATCTCTCGCCCGCTTTCCATGGGTGAGACGCACGGCCTTCTTGTCGGCAAAGGTGTACTGCCACAGATCGTAGTAACTATTATAGCGTTTATACGAACCGATGGCCGAGTAGACAAAACCGGAACCATCGGGGAGCCAGGAGATCGCAAGGGCACCCTGCTTTTTTCGAACGATCGTCTCTTTTTCCGTCGCAACATCAAAGAGACGAACGTGTGCAGCGTGATGGGGTGACTCTACGGTATAGGCGAGCTTCGTCCCATCAGGAGAAAATTCAGGAGTCAGATAACGGGCATCCTTTTCGGGATTGAAGAGAGAAGTGAGTTCCGTCGAAGACCCTCGCTCATCGCGTTCGTGCTGATATTTTTCTTTCACCTTCGCGTACCACTCATCCCATAACTGATAGAATGTTTTATCATACAACGCTTTCGCATGGTGGTTGATCATGAAGAGGAGGAGCGAACGCTGAACGCGCTTATTAAACTCGATAAATTTCGCTTCGCCGTAGGTATCGACGAGGTACTCGATGAACTCCACGCCGTAGAGATAGGCAATGCGATACGAAGGCCACTCCCAACCAAACCCGTCGGCTTCGTCGATCCGCGGAAATTGATCTTCGAGGACCGATGTTCGGATCATCATCTCGGTGAATGTCGAGCGACCACGACCGCCTGCAGTGTGTTTTGTTTCTTCATACGTCGCGATCCCCTCTTTAATCCACACCGGGGTCATACCAGCGGGCGAGGTGATGCGGCCAAAGAGAAGCCGGAGTGGTTTCCAGAGGCCGTGAGCGGCATCGAGATGAAGCGTGTGCGTGTATTCGTGCGTGATCAGAAGCTTCAGCCAATCATCGTACGTGCCAAGGACCGAATCGGCACGCGGCGGAACAATGTAGAGAATCATCCAGTTATAGGGCAGGACCGTTGTGAAGCCGTTGGCCTCGTCGGTGTTGTCCGTGAGCACAACTTGCGTGCGTCCCCACGGCTTCCACTGGAGCTCAGGCGAGAGCGTCGCGTGGACTTCTTCATAGTACCGCGCGGCCTTTTGCCCCACGTCTTCAAGGTGATCGGGATAATTGACGCGAAAATGTGGAGTTGTAATCGTTCGCCACTTGAGTGCGGGGTCAAAACTCGCGGCAGAGGCGAGCGTCGAGAGCGCAACGACACCACTCACAACAACAAGAATGAAAAGGACCTTCCCCCAAGTACGCATCGTACCACTAACGTACGGAAAAAACTTGAGGATCGCAATTGAAAAGACGTGAACAGCTACTCGCCCGACACCAACGGTGATCTTCCGTCACGGATGTATTTCGCCTGAAAGCCGTCGCCGTCAACATCGACGTAGATCGGGTTCGTGAGTCCCCAGGCCGGAGCCGTCACGCGTTCGTCGGCATGAAAGGAACTTACATCTTCCGGATTCAAGTCTTCAGGCGCCTCTTTTGCATCGGCCAGAACATTCGTCACGAGCGGAAAGAGCGACCGGTACCCTTCGGTTTCTTTCGTCCCTCGCGTCATCACCACGAGCCACGTGTCTTCGGCAAAGGCCATGGGGACCGTCACGTTGGCCACAATGACGCCGTTCTCTTCTTTCCAGTCGGTGAGTGTCTCATCGATCAACCGAAAACTCTTCGTCGGCTGATACACGTACCGTGGAATGTGATACGGATTGTAAAATTGCGCCGGGTCGCTTGCGATTCCCATCATCGGTTCTCCCGTTTCATCGTCCGCCGGAATGGGTTCGGTGTTCGCATAGATTTCGATCGTATCAAACCACGCCCATGACGGCGCTTCGACCCGAATCTCCAACGTGACATTTTTTCCCGTGACGACATCGCCAACGCCACCGACCGTCCCATCACTTGTCTTCGCTTTCACCGTAAGAAACGGACCAGCAGAGATGATCACACGACCAGCGTTGATATTTTCTGCATACTCTTCGAGATCGATCGACGTGAAACTGCCCATCCCATCACGAGGGTCGACTGATGACGCCACGAAATTGCGCGGAAGCCCAATCGGCGTTTTGACGATCGTGTGACTATCCGAATCAGCCGTCGCCGTCACCAAGATGCCAAGGTTCAAAAAGTTAAACCACGTGGGGAGTGCTGAACGGAAAAAAGCCTCGGTCGAAGAAAAGGTTTCGCCGATCGCAAGTTCCACCGCATTGATATTGACTGTCAAAAGATCACTGCCCCCATACGGCTTGGGAAAGGCTCCATCGACCCCTTCGGCTGGAAGTCGACGTTCGATCGGATCAGCGTAGCTCGCAAGAGGTTGGACCCCATACCCTTCAGCATAAAAAGGACTCGTGACCCACCCCCCCGCAACGGGGGCACCGGTGGGACTATCGGCAATATGATTGAGTTGAATGACTTCCTCACCGGGATCAGCGCGAGCGGCATCAATGATTTCATTTAACCCCATGGCATAATCGGGTGCCGTCGAGACCTCATCGAGGGGACTGGCACTCCAATCGAGGGCACCACCGGCGACATCTTCAGCATCGTGCTCAAGCGGAAAGGCATGAATATGTCCCATATGATTCGGGGTGATTTCATTACCGATTGAAGTGGCAATGCTCCCCGGAGGGATGAGGCCCGCGCGTTCCAGAAAATGCACTGCATGGGTGTAATCGGCGAGGTAATCATGATCCGACGATTGCAAAATATCGAGCCCTTCGGCCACCGCCGAGAGTGCTCGTCCCTCTTCGCTCACGGAGGAATCGGGACTGTGAATGGCATGAAGGTGAAAATCGGCAGAAATAAATCCCGGCGTTTCAATCAGACGCGGAATCGTCACGCCATCGATCGTGACCGTCTGTCCCGCTTCCAGTTGAACCACTCGCTCATCGGTTCCGTATTCAGAGCCATGGGAGAAAACGAATCGGTAGATGCCCGGCTCAAGTGCAAACGTATTCATGCGACTGAATCCAAACGTGCCGTTCACGGCAATGTACTTCATGTCCACAATTCCAAACGGAAGACGCAGGAGGTCGGTGTCGTAAAAGGTGCCGGCCTGTCCCATCTGATTGGGGCTGGGGTCTTCACCCACAATCGTGAGTCGCGCTGGAATCGCCCTGCCGGTCGAGGCATCCAGGACTGGATGCAAAAGGGTTATGGTCCCCCGCTGACCGATGCGACACACAACCTGCGCTGTTGTTCCATTCAAGGTGATTTCATTTGGCGTACATGTCCCCGAAGAGGACGTTCCATTCTCATGATACCCGGACTTATCGACCACGACGTCGTATGTCCCTTTTCCAAATAATTGGGCGATCGCATCGGATCCTGTTGAAAGTTTTCCTGTGAAACGACCATCACCATCGGTTCGATACGTCACCACGGTCGATCCACCTTTGTTTTTGACCGCCACCGTCGCCCCGGAAATGGGTTGATCATTATCGTCCAAGACGTTTCCGGCAATAACCCCATTCGAAATTCCAAGGACGGTGAATCCTTCATCAAAGACCGATCCCGCTGATCCATCACCAACCACAAAGTATGTGGTGATCTTTCGTTCCCCTTGCGGCGGAACGGAAAAGTGAATCTCGGGAGGCGTATTGGAACCGAGCTGTAAGAGTTTTAAAAACGTTTCACCGAAGAGAATACCGGTGAGGCCAGAATACGTGAGTGACGTCGTGTCATAGAGCTCTCCCGTTTCGACATCAGGAAATTCTCGCGGATCATAAAAGAAACCATAGGAAACCGGAACACCATCGTATCCGGCATAGACAAGAGCGGAAATGGGATTTGCAACCTGCGATGCCAGTTCCGGTGAAAAACCGAGACCAGGGATAAGGAGTGAGAGTTCTCCCGAACCATTCACAAACATCCCTGTTGGGAAACGCACCTCTTGATCACCCACATTACGAAACGTCGTTTCCATTTTTACAGCACGGCTCCCCGGCTCCAAAATATAATCCGTGACGACTTCAGGGTTCAGTCCACGCAGGTCGTCATAAATATCGAAAGGGTCGCGACGATCATCAAAACGGTTGGAATACGAAAGATGCTGACCGACAAGTCCTTCGGCAGCATCGGCGATAAAATCGATATCGAGGTAATCGTAAACATCGATCAACCCGCGCGCTCGAACGATCTTGGCACCACCATCGGAACCGTCGCGAATGACTTCGAGGTTGTGATAATTGACCGTCCACTCGAGATTGATGAGCGGAAAGATCTCGCCGAATTCATCGTGTCCACCACTTGCACGTTTGAGATCGGCGTCGATAATCGTCCCGCCGAAACTCCCAAGGCCCGCATTTTTTCCGGGTTTCTGAATGATGACCCGAATCTGATCATTCTCGAGAAGCACATCGCCCACACGACCGATCGCGAGTGGTCCACCGATCAGTTGCGAGTCATCCTGAATGGTGAATGCCGTCTGCGGATAGCCGACGACATCGGGACGAAGACCCGTTCCCGAACGACCTGCTCCTTGACTGCAGGCAGCAACACCCATGAACATTATGAGGACAAACCTCTTCATCTCTTTTCTTATCGTCTCCTTCCCGATTTTGTTGCGTGAATTCGTGAGGTTAGCCAGCCGCACAGCGTCATTCCCTATCTGTTTGAATTCATTGACACCTTCGCAAGATCCCCCTAAGCACGTGCGCCATGATCATCGGCGTCCCCAAAGAGATCAAAACGAAAGAGACGCGCGTCGCGGTCACACCGACGACCGTCCGAAAACTCGCCCAGAAGGACCACCGCGTCCTCGTCGAGACAAACGCCGGTCTCTTGTCCGGTTTTTCCGATGAACTCTACACCCAAGCCGGCGCCCAGATCGTTGTCCAAGCCGAAAAAGTTTGGAATGAAGCGCAGATGATCGTGAAGGTGAAGGA
>JACQMA010000224.1 GCA_016203825.1 Deltaproteobacteria bacterium
ACAATGGTGCGATCAAATTGATCGAGGATGGGTCGGTAATCACAGTACAGAAGTGTTGTGATGGTCTCAAAATCGAGTCGAGCTTTTTGATCGCCGTCAAAAAGAACTTTACCATAACGGATGACATGAAATCGAAGTTCAAGTCCCACATCTTTCAAGAAAACAATATCAATGACATCATTTTCCAAGGTACGTGGCGACATCGAGGCAAAAAGGTCATAGAGTTTTTCATGAAGGTCATCGCCCCGTGTGTGTCCTGTTTCTTCAACAAGAACAGCATAATCATAATCGGAGAGTGGACCGGTAACCCCCTGAGCTCGCGATCCGAAAAGATAGGCTGCTTGAACACCAAGATGCCTGAATTCATCTTGCGGAATTTTCACAGTCGCTTTTCTATCATGCGTCATAGGGTTTCGCAACTTATGATGTGGCTGACGACACGCGATTACGGCCGTTTTGCTTCGAGTGATACAACTGCTCATCCGCGGCGGCGATCAAGTCGGCGGGAGTTGTGAAGTTGTCACCGCTGAGGGATGCGACGCCAGCGCTGATCGTGACGGGGATCTTTTTTTCTTCGAACGTCGCTGGAGCATCTTCGAGGTTTTTTCGAATACGCTCCGCCAGCAGCGTCGCCCCCGCGAGTTCAATGCCGCGCAACACCACGGCAAACTCTTCGCCGCCATAGCGTGCCAAGATGTCTTCTCCCCGAATCGTCGATTTGATCGCCTGGGCGACCTGCGCCAAAATAAAATCGCCGGCCAAGTGGCCGTGGGTGTCGTTGATCTTTTTGAAAAAATCGATGTCAATCATGATGAGCGAGAAGGGGGTGGTATTCCGTTTCGCATGACTGAACTCTTCTTTGAAACGTTCATTAAAGAACCGCTTGTTGTAGATGTTCGTCACGGCATCGAAGTTGGCCATCTGATAAAATTCGTCATGGAACATGCGCTCACCCTTATCGCCAAACGCAAACTTGATGACCGTTGAACTTGAGATCTGGATTTTATCGCCATTCTGGAGTTCGTGGTGTTTTACCCGCTTGCCGTTCACAAACGTTCCATTGGTGCTGCCCAAATCTTCGATGAAGGCCTTTCCAGATTCGGTCGAGATCCGGAAGTGATGCCGGGAGATGCGCGTATCATTAATAGGAATGTCGACGTCTTCCGCGCGACCGACGATGGTCTGCTCTTGATCGAGACAGTAGAGTTTTCCCTGAAGAGGTCCCGAGAGGAAAAGGACGTAAGCCTTGCGATCCTGATCGGCCTCGAGTTTTTCGATCGAGGTGATCACGGTCGAATCATGGGACGATTCGTCGATTTTTTTGGGATCGCTCATTTCGTTTCCCCTTCTTGCCGTTGTGGTTCAAGGGTGAGACGTACTTCTTCAGCGCGACCCGCACGGGTCATCACTTCACGGGTGACGTGTCGATAGCCCTCGAGCCAGATTTCGACCCGAACCACCTGTCCCGGTTCCACGTCGCGTCGTTCAAACGGTGTCTGGCCGACGGGAACGCCGCCCACGATCACCAGCGCACCGGGTGGTTGCGTGGTAATGACGAGCGATGCAAAGTCCTTTGTCAGTTGGATGTCGAAATGTCGAGTCTCGTCTCCCGTAAGGTTCACCTCTTTTTCCCAAAAACGGTAGTTGTCCACGAAAAGTCCCAGCCGATGCGTTCCCGGTTTGAGATCGCGGATCGTGGCGGGTGTCTTCCACGAAGTTTGTTCGCCGTCCACATAGACCACGGCACCACTCGGTGTCGAATCAAGGGTGACTGTACTCGTGATCACGCGAGGCGGTTCTTCTTGCTTCTCCGGAGGTGGTGCTTCGGGGATCGCAACCGGAGGCGGAGGGGAAGGTTCAGGTGGCGCAATCGGAACCTCGCGCAAGCGAAGTGCAAACATGGCAATACCGGCTCCGATGATTGCACCGATCGCGAGCCCCCCCCACCAGCGCCGCCGTGCATGTGACGTCGTTTTCTCATCTTCTTCGAGATCGTCTTTGACGGGTTCGGGAGGTGGCGGTTCAGATTTCTCCTCCGGTTCTTCGATCAAAAATTCTTTGAGGTCCACGGGTGCAACCGCATGGTGCGTTGGTTCCGCATCACGATCCCCGGTCAGGGCAGAATGGGTGGCATCGATAATGAGGTGAGGTGTTTTGGCATCTTCGTCGATTTTTGGTTCAGCGAGTTCATCGCGAAAAAGCTCGCGGACATAGTGGGCCACGTCCGTCGTCTGAAAATCGGGGTATGCCGTGTGCAAGAATTTGACGAGTTGGTCGCGAAACAAGGTGGCACTGGGAAAACGATGGCGACGATCGCGCTGCAGGGCGCGAAGCGTGATGCGGTCGATGTCATCGGGGAGTTCCGAACGTAGCAGCGATGGCGCCGTGACGCGCGCCCGACGGACATTGCGAAGCGTTTCACGATTGTCTTCGGCCTTGAAGAGGCGCGTGCCCGTCAAGAGTTCGTACATGATGACGCCTAACGAAAAAATGTCGCTTCGATGGTCGAGGGTTTCCCCGCGCGCCTGCTCCGGGGACATATAGGAAAACTTTCCCTTGAGGATGCCAACCTCGGTCATCCCCAATCGACCGGCCGCAATCGCAATTCCAAAGTCGATGATCTTGAGGGTCCCCGCGTACGACACGACGATGTTTTGCGGGCTGATGTCACGGTGGACAATATTGAGGGGTGTTCCCGATTCATCCGTGCGGCGGTGGATGTAGTCGAGGCCGTTCGCGACCTCAGCGATCAGATAGCACGCGACAGGGACGGGGATGGGTTTCCCGATGGTCTTCGCCCGTTTTGCGATGTGGGAGATCGATTTTCCCTCCACGTATTCCATGACGATGAAGTAATCGTCGCCCACTTTTCCGAGGTCGTAGGTATGCGCGATGTTTCCGTGCGAAAGCGTAACCGCGATCTTGGCCTCGTCGATCAGAGAGTCGATGAATTCGCGACTCGCCGCAATGTGGGGAAGAATTTTTTTGATGCAGACGGTGCGCTTGAGACCGTGGATGTCGTAGGAAAGCCCCTTGAAGATCTCCGCCATGCCGCCCTGGGCGATCTTTTCCATGAGGTAATACTGCCCACGGGGTGGAGTTTGAGGTTCGCGCTGGGTTTCAGGGGCCATAGAAATGCAATCAGGATAACGGGATACCTGTGCAAAATCAATGCAATATGCTACTCTGAGGGCATGGCGGATGAAGGTCAGGGGCAAGAACGCACCGAAGATGCAACCCCCAAACGATTACGAGAGGCGCGCAAGAAGGGTCAGGTTGCCCGTTCCCGCGACCTGACCACGATCATTGTCCTGATCGGTGCCTTCGCGATCATTGCCTTCATGCGCGGGTTCATGGTCGAGGAATTCAAGTCCATGATGCAATCGACGTTTGACGTCGCCGCGCGCCGCGATCTGAATCTGGAACTCCTCTTTCTCCACGGAGTCAACACGTTTTGGTCGTTCGTTCGTATTTCAGCTCCCTTTCTCCTGGCGATCTTGCTGGTCGCCCTTGCGGTTGGATTTCTTCAGGTGGGACCGATCTTTTCGGCCGAGCCCCTGAAGCCGCAAATGAAACGGATGAACGCGATCGAAAACCTGAAGAATATGTTCAAGATCACCACCTTCGTCGAGCTCCTCAAAAACATCGCGAAGGTGAGCCTCATCTTTCTGCTCGCCTACTTCGTGATCAGCGATAGCCTCCGTGAAGTCGTCCTCACCACGTCAGCGACACCCGAGACGTCGAGCAAGATTGCCGCCGGCATTGTCGTGACCTTCCTCCTTCGAGTTTTTGCGATTTTTAGCATCATCGCCATCGTCGATATGATGGTCCAACGCTGGCACTACCGAAAACAGCTCCGCATGACGAAGGAAGAAGTAAAGCGCGAGTACAAGCAAGATGAAGGCGACCCGCTCATCAAGGGTGAACGGCGCCGATTTCACCAGGAACTCGCGATGAGCGATGTCAAACAAGCGGTCGGGATGTCCGATGTTGTCGTGACCAATCCCACCGAACTCGCCGTGGCCCTCAAGTATGATGACAAGGAGATGCCGGCGCCGATGATTATGGCCAAGGGGCAACGGCTTTTTGCCCAGGCGATCCGTGAATATGCGAAGGAGCAGGGGATTCCGATAGTCCAGAATGTTCCGCTGGCCTGGACGCTTATTGAATTAGACGTCGGTGATGACATCCCCGAAGATATCTATGCCGCGGTTGCCGAAATTTTGGTCTACGTTTACCGCCTGAAGGAAAAGGGGAATTGACTTTTCCGACCTGTTAGCGGATTTTCACCCTCCATGAGATTGCCGACTTCACGTGTCATCCTTTCTACGATCTTCTTGTCGGTGTTTGCCATTTCTTCGGCGTCGTATGCCGCCCGAAATGCCGACGTCTTGACCTTTGCTCCTGCCGACGATGGTGGGCGCTTTATCACCCTGCACGGTTCGCAAAATCTTCAACAGTGGCGCTTCAACGCCGGCGTGTACCTTGATTATGCCTTCGAACCGATTGAGTTCGCTGATCAGACCGGGACACGACGCCAGGGGATCATCGATGACCTCGCCATGGCAAACGTCCACGGTGCCGTCGGTCTCTTTGACTGGTGGTCGGTCGGTTTCAATGTCCCGGTCGAAGCATGGCAGACATTCTACAACCCTAACACTCTTTCGACCGTTGTCCAAAAACAGACCTTCTATGGAAAATTGGGCGATCCACGCGTCGACATGAAGTTTCGGCTTCTGGATATTGATCGGTATCACGTGGGACTTGCGGTGGTTCCGTTCCTGTATATGCCATTCGGAAAGGAAGAATACTATCTCGGGAATGGCATGTGGTCCCCTGGCGGGACCCTTGTCATTGATATCGACATCGTCAATCGCATCTTCCTCACGGTGAACGGTGGATATCGGAGTTACAGCAACTTTCGTTACGACGCGAACAATGCCAACGCGATTATTGATGATACGATCCAGGCCGGTGCCGGTATCAATGTGCGGCTCACCGATTCATGGGCGATCTTGGGTGAGGCGTGGCACGAAGGGGTGAGAACCGCATACCTCAAAAACAGTTTGCAGAATCCCGCCGAGTTCGTGGCCGGTGCCCGTTGGACGCCGCAAAAACACGCGCGTGGTTTGGCCATCACCGCGGGTGGTGGTCGTGGCATTACCACCGGGATTGGTTCGCCCGATTGGCGCGGGTTTGTCGGTGTGAATTATCGTCGGCCCGCCGTCGTCTCCCTGCCGCCGCCACCGCCACCTGCCGAGGTCGAGGTCAGGGTCGAAGAAAAGATCGTCATTACGCAAAAGATTCACTTCGAGTTTGATAAGGCCGTGATTCGGAAACTTTCGTATCCCATTCTGGATGATGTTGCCTATTTGTTGAGCATCAACCCCCAGATCCGCCAGGTGTCGGTTGAAGGTCACACCGACTGGATTGGACCCGACAAGTATAATCAGAAACTTTCCGAGCGTCGCGCCAACTCGGTTCGTGACTATCTCATCAGCAAAGGCATCGAGCCTGATCGTCTCCACGCTGTTGGCTATGGCGAGAGTCGTCCCATCGCCGACAACAACTCATCTCGCGGCCGCGCCCGCAATCGCCGCACTGAGTTCATGGTTGTCCAGTAGGTCTTTCTTCGGTAGGTTTCTCCTGTGAACGAGCATCCTCGACATCTTTTGGCGACACCGGTGCAGTACGTAAAGGGGGTGGGGCCGGTCTTGGCGGGGATCCTCGCGAAGATGGGGATTCTCACCGTTGGCGATCTCTTTCACATCGTTCCGCAGCGTTATCTCGATCGACGACAGGTCCTTCCGATTGCGACGTTAGCCCCTGGGCCGGATCGGACCGTCATCGGAAACGTCGTGGCGTCGGGCATTTCTTTTTTGGGGCGACGTCGCAAACGGATCTATGAAATCATTCTCGAAGATGAGTCCAGCGCGCGCGTGTCCGCCAAGTGGTTTCACTTTCACGAAAAATACCTGAAGGAAAAATTCGCGCTGGGGACCAAGGTGGTTCTCTCGGGTGAAGTCACCGCGTTTGGAAACGCCTATCATTATATCCATCCCGAAACGGACGTCCTCACCGCTGAAAAGGGGCTCGCTGACATTGCCGGGAAAATTTTACCGGTCTATCCGCTGACGGAGGGGCTCTACCAAAAGACACTGCGCAAGATCGTTCGAAACGCGTGGGATACCTATCACCAGTCGATCGAACCCGTCTTTCCAGAGGCCATGATCGAGGAACATCAGTTGGCGGATCCATGGCAATGTCTTCAGGAACTTCACTTTCCCTCACCCGATGTCGGTATCGAACTCTTGAGTGGTGGTCGAACCATTGCGCACCGCACGCTCATCTTCGAAGAGTTTTTCTTTTTGGAATTGGGAATGGCGCTGCGTCGTCAATCAGTCGTGGAGGCGGTGGGCATTGCTTCTCCACGCAACGATCAGATCCATGAACTGTTGCTCAAGGCCCTCCCGTTTACGCTGACTCCAGCGCAAGGAAGGGTGATTGCCGAGATTCGCGCCGATCTGGAACGGCCACGCCCGATGAATCGTCTCCTCCAAGGTGACGTTGGGAGCGGCAAAACGGTCGTGGCGCTCGCGGGGGCGTTGCAAGTCATTGCCAATGGCCATCAGGTGGCGATCATGGCGCCGACAGAAATTTTGGCTGAACAACACTTTTCAACCCTCACCGCATTTTTGGCGCCACTCGGGATTCCCCATGGGCTCCTCACCAGCTCTGTGAAGGGGGTCGAGCGCGAAGAGATCATGCGTCGACTTTCGACCGGAGAACTTCCACTGATTGTGGGGACGCATGCCTTGATTCAAGAAGGGGTCACGTTTGCCAAGCTGGGATTGATCGTGGTCGATGAGCAACATCGTTTTGGTGTCCTGCAGCGTGCGGCCCTCAAGGAGAAGGGGAAGCACTGCGATCTGCTGATTATGACGGCGACCCCGATTCCGCGGACGCTTGCGTTGACGCTGTATGGTGATCTCGATGTGTCGGTCCTTGATGAACTTCCGCCGGGACGAAAACCCATCATCACCAAACTCTATGCCGAGCATCTCCGAGAAAAACTCTACACGGGGATACGCCATGAACTTGAGCGAGGCAGACAAATCTATGTCGTCTATCCGCTCATCGAAGAGAGTGAAAAAGTTGATCTCAAAAATGCTACCGATATGGCGGAAGAATTGAAAAAAGTTTTTGAACCTGACTACCGGTTGGAACTCCTTCACGGCCGCATGAAGGGCGACAGCAAAGAGCGAGTCATGGCGGATTTTAAGGCGGGCAAGATTCATGTCTTGGTTGCAACATCCGTAGTTGAGGTTGGCGTGGAT
Organism: Deltaproteobacteria bacterium; assembly: GCA_016203825.1. Classification (GTDB taxonomy): domain Bacteria; phylum UBA10199; class UBA10199; order 2-02-FULL-44-16; family 2-02-FULL-44-16; genus JACQMA01. The sequence continues at coordinate 7,338 of JACQMA010000224.1, forward strand.
GTCCCCAATGCAAGTGTGATGGTGATCGAGCACGCCGAGCGATTTGGTCTGTCACAACTGCATCAACTTCGAGGTCGCGTGGGGAGGAGCGAACATCAATCGTATTGTATTCTCATGGCGGATTATCGTCAGTCGGACGACGCGAAGCGCCGTTTGGAAATCATGGTGCAGACGACCGATGGTTTCAAAATTGCCGAAGAGGACCTTGCGATTCGCGGTCCCGGTGAATTTATTGGAACACGGCAATCGGGGATTCCACCCTTTCGGATTGGCAACCTCGCACGTGACGTCGCGATTCTCTCGAAGGCTCGCGAGGCGGCCTTTCGTCTCATCGAACGCGATCCCCGTTTGAAAGCACCGGAACATGCCAAGATTCGGCAAGAACTCATCACCCGCTGGTCCGGCCGCCTCAATTTGGCGCAGGTATCCTGATTGACAATCCGCTTTGGGATGGTACATCCCGCCAACCATGACGTGTTCATCAAACTCTATTCCCTTGCCGGCTGCCGGGCATCAACGGCTTCCGGAGTGGCTCCGCAAGCCCTTGCGCGGGGGAGACGCCGTTCACCAACTCCGCACGGAATTGCGTGGTCGCAAGCTTTACACGGTCTGCGAAGAGGCGCGCTGCCCCAATTTGGGGGAGTGCTGGTCACGTGGGACGGCGACGCTCATGCTCATGGGCGATATCTGTACGCGTGCATGCGGGTTTTGTTCGGTGAAATCAGGGAGACCCGATGCCCTTGATATCAACGAACCGGAAAATGTTGCCGATCAGATCCATGCGATGGGACTCAAGCATGTCGTGATCACATCGGTCGATCGCGATGATCTCTCCGATGGCGGTTCCCTCCATTTTGCCGAGACGATCCGTGCGGTGCATCGAAAAAATTCAACGACGACGGTTGAAGTCCTGACTCCCGATTTTCAAAACGATACGCAGGCGATTGAGACACTTTGTGCGTATGGTGCGCCCGATATCTTTAGTCATAATATTGAAACGGTCGAACGCATTACGCCGAAGATTCGAAGTAAGGCACGCTATCGCCGGTCGCTTGAAGTGTTGCGGAAGGCAAAGGATTATATGGAAGGCCGTTATACCAAATCAGGGATCATGGTTGGCTTGGGCGAGACGTCAGGGGAAGTCGTGCAAACCATGAAGGACCTCCGTGAGGTTGGGGTCGAGTGCATCACGATCGGACAGTACCTTCAGCCGACGGCCGAAAATTTGCGTGTGGTTGAATTTGTGAAACCGGAACAATTCAAGGTCTATCAAAGTGTAGCGCAAGAGTTGGGTTATAAGTTTGCTTTCTGTGGCCCGTTTGTTCGCAGTTCGTATATGTCCGAGCAGGTGTTTGCAGCGGAGCCGCTGTCAACGTAAGGAGGATCCATGGACCGTAATTTAGCTTTGGAAGTCGTTCGTGTGACCGAAATGGCAGCGCTTGCGGCGGCCCACCTCATGGGGCGCGGCGATGAACACAAGGCCGATGAAGTTGCCGTCGAAGCGATGCGCACGGCGCTGAATTCCATTCCGATGCGCGGCCGCGTGGTCATTGGCGAAGGCGAGCGGGACGAAGCGCCGATGCTCTACATTGGAGAAGAAGTGGGAACCGGAGACGGCCCTGCGGTCGACATTGCCCTCGATCCCCTTGAGGGCACGACGATTTGTGCGCGCGGAAAGGAAAACTCGCTGGCGGTTATTGCGATTGCCGACGGTGGGAACTTTCTCCATGCGCCCGACACGTACATGAAAAAAATCGCAGTGGGACCGGAGTCACGCGGGGCGATTGATATCACGAAGAGCCCCACCGAGAATCTCGTGGCGATCGCCAAGGCCAAAAAATGTAAAGTGACCGACTTGACCGCCATCGTCCTCAACCGTCCGCGGCATGAAGATCTCATCTGTGAAATCCGAAAAGCGGGCGCACGCATTCGTTTGATTGATGACGGCGATGTTTCAGCTGCTATTTCGACCTGTCGCCCGGTCACCGGGATCGATGTCTTGTTTGGCATTGGTGGTGCCCCGGAAGGAGTCCTTGCGGCCGCGGCCCTTCGCTGTGTGGGAGGGGACTTTCAGGGACAACTCGCCTGGCGCAATGACGAAGAAAAAACTCGCGCCCGCGCGATGGGGATCACCGATCTGAGTCGCGTGTATGGCATTGAAGACCTCGCCCGTGGAAATGTGTGTTTTGCAGCGACGGGCGTCACACGCGGCGATCTCTTGCGAGGAGTGACGATTTCGCCGCAAGGGGCCTCAACGCACTCGGTTGTGATGCGCTCCGAAACAGGGACCGTGCGTTTCATCCGGGCCTTTCACGATTTTCGGCACAAACCCTTCGTGACAACACCCGACGGGAAGATCCAAAAGCGATAGCGAACCCATGCCACGCATTGAACGCTCGATGCTTCTTCGCGCTTCGCCGGAACAGTGCTACAACGTCATTGCCGATATCGAATCGTATCCGCGATTTCTTCCGACCATCAAAGCGGTCAACATTCTTCGCAAGGGGAAGGGGTGGTGCGAAGCGACGTTTACCGTCGACCTTCTGAAGCGACTCGAGTATACCGTCCGCGTTTCCTTTTCGTCTCCATCGGAGGTTCGTTGGACATTGGTCAAGGGGGACATGATGACGCAGAATGACGGCGGTTGGATGTTGTCACCGGAAGGGAAAGGGAAAACCAAGGCGACGTATTCCATGGATGTTGCGTTTTCCACGTGGATTCCCCAGACGATGGTGGCGTCCGTTGTCGCCTCCGGTCTTCCTGATATGTTTGAGCGCTTTCAAAAACGGATTGAGAAGGGATTGAAAAAACGATGACGCAGAGAATCTCCGAGGTCTTTAACTGGCAACTCTTGAGCGTCGTCCTCTCCCTCGTGGTGATCGGTCTCGTGAATCTCTACAGTGCCGTTCACCTCTGGGAAGAGGGTGGGGCACTCACCCTTTTTTGGAATCAGCTCATCTGGATGGCCTTAGGCGTTGCGATGATGTTGGTGATGACC
>JACQMA010000225.1 GCA_016203825.1 Deltaproteobacteria bacterium
GATACGAATCGATCCGCCACCAATCTCGGTTCCATTCAACACCACATCATAGGCGAGCGAACGAACCTTTCCGGGATCCTTTTCCATCAAGGGCCGATCTTCGGTGAGCGGCGCAGTAAAGGGGTGGTGTACTGCGACCCATCGTTTGTCTTCTTCACTCCACTGAAAGAGCGGAAAGTCCACGACCCAGAGAAAATCGTGGTACGATTCGTTGATCGCCTTGAGTTTCTTGGCGAGCATCAATCGAAGATTGCCGAGGGCAGCGTCAGCAACGCCCCGTTGATCAGCAACAAGGAAAAAGAGATCGCCTGATTTCACTCGCAGAGAACGGGTGATCGCTGCTTGTTCCCCTGCCCCCAGAAATTTGGCGATGGGCGATTGCCATTTTTCGTCGCTCGCCTTGAACCACGCGAGTCCCTTGGCCCCAAATGTTTTTACGTACGTCTCAAGCTCATCGAGATCCTTGCGGGAGAGTTCCGCCGGACCCACATTCAACCCCTTTACGACACCACCATGTGCGACGACACCAGCAAACGCCTTGAACCCAGATGTTCGAAACGCCTCGGTGACTTCGGCGAGCTCCCACGGAATGCGCCGATCGGGGCGATCCACGCCAAAACGCGCCATGGCTTCCGCATACGGAAGACGATCGAATGGGGTCTTGATTTCAATACCCTTGGTTTCACGAAAGACGGTCACCAAAAGTTTCTCGATGAGATTGAAAATATCCTCGCATGCCAGGAACGACATTTCGATATCAATTTGGGTAAATTCCGGCTGGCGATCGGCGCGAAGGTCTTCATCGCGAAAGCATTTCACGACTTGAAAGTAACGATCGAACCCAGAGACCATCAAGAGTTGTTTGAAAAGCTGGGGTGATTGCGGAAGTGCAAAAAACTTGCCCCTCGCAACGCGTGACGGCACGAGATAATCGCGCGCCCCTTCCGGTGTCGATTTCGTGAGGACCGGGGTCTCGACTTCGAGAAATTTTTCTTCCGAAAGGACGCGACGGACAATCTGGGCCGCCTGATGGCGCAGGATGAGATTTTTTTGCAACGCTGGCCGCCGCAAGTCGAGGTAACGGTATTTGAGCCGAAGATCTTCAGCGGCGTTCGTTTCGTCCTCAACGAGAAATGGGGGGACATCTGCTGCATTCAAAACCGTGAGGCCACTCACCTCTATTTCAACCTCGCCTGTTGCAAATTGACGATTCTCTTGACCTGCGGGGCGTTTCACCACCTTTCCCTCAACTTCGATCACATATTCATACCGAACATCATGCGCTGCCGCCGCAACCTCTTTGGATGCGTTTTTGGGATTCACGGTCACTTGGGTGAACCCATAGCGGTCGCGCAAGAGTAAAAACGTGAGTCCACCAAGATCACGGCGCGAATGAACCCAGCCTTGCAGGATCACATTCTTTCCAACATCCGTTATTCTCAATTCACCACAGGTATGGGTACGTTTCATGTTCTCTCCCAGCAAACCGTTGGGAGTTCCGAACGAGTGACTAATTCTATAGTCACTCGTGAGGAGCGAGCAATGGTTTGCCGCTTACACAACCGAAATAAAATGTCGCGGTAACGCTGCAAGCGGAACATTGTGTTGCTCCTTTGTTTTCATATTTCTCACCACGACCTCGCCCTTGGCCACTTCATCGTCACCAACGATGATCACGGAGTGTGCACCAATCTTATCAGCGCGACGCATCTGGCTCTTGAGCGATTTCGGTTCATAATCCCATTCCACGCGCACACCATCTTTGCGCAAGACACTGATTACCGGGATCATCGTCGCCACGGCTGAATCGGAAAGCATCGCTACATAAAGTGTATCCGACGCCACCCTCTCTGCTTCCTGAGAACACAGCAGCATCAGTCGTTCAAGACCGATGGCAAAACCAACGCCCGGGACATCGGGCCCGCCAAGACTCGCCACCAATCCATCATAGCGCCCACCAGCGGCGACCGCGTTTTGAGCCCCCAGATGATCCGTCGTGAATTCAAAGGCTGTTCGTTGATAGTAATCGAGTCCGCGCACAATCCGACTGTTGACCGTATACGAAGTCTTCGATTGATCGAGTGCTGTTCTCACGCGACCAAAATGATCTCGACAGCCCTCGCACCATGCAGCACTGATCTCGGGGGCTTCCGCCAACGTGCGTTGGCACGAAGCCTCCTTACAATCGAAGACGCGCAGCGGATTTCGTTCAAGGCGTCGTTGACAGTCAGCACAGAGGGTCGACGCCTTCTCGCGTAAAAAAGCGATGAGCTTCTTTTCAAACGGCGGACGACATGTGGGACAACCAATCGAATTGATTTCGAGTGTGACACCAGCGATGCCCAATGCCGAAAAAAGATGTCCTGCCATCGTAATGACTTCGGCATCGGCAGCGGGACTTTCGGTCCCAAAGAGTTCGACCCCAATCTGGTGAAACTGGCGCTGCCGCCCCTTTTGCGGTCGCTCATAGCGAAACATGGGGCCCACATAATAATACCGTGCCAGTGCTTCCGTCGCGTAGGTCCCCGATTCGATGTACGCGCGCACGACCGGTGCGGTCCCCTCCGGGCGAAGGGCGAGCATGACGTTATCGCGATCGGGGAAGGTATACATCTGCTTTTCGACCACCGCACTCCCCTCCCCCACCCCACGGGCGAAAAGTTCATACGGCTCGATGATCGGCGTTCGAATCTCCCCATAACCATAGAGATTGAAAATCCGACGCGCAGTCGCCTCCACCTGCTGCCACAGCACAGCCTCGGGAGGAAAGATGTCTTCCACCCCCCTGACGCCAAAAATTTTTTTGATCGTCGAAGTCATCAGAGGCGCGGATGGTACCGGTGTGGAACACGAGTGTCAATGAAGGCGTAATGTGATACGGTACCACTCATGTGGCGATGGGGATGGCTCTTGTTGGGAATTATGTTGGGCATGAGCAGCTGCATGGGGAATCCGTTGTGGGATTTTTTGAAGGGCCTTGACGATGGCAGCAGTGAAACCACGACCGATGACCGCTCGATCAGTCCCGAACGCGTGATCGAACCCACTTCGACCTTTGCCCTCGCCGTGGGTGGCGTTGCGCCAGGACGTGACGAACTTGTTCTTGATCGAACATTTGGAGCGGGAGACGTCCTTGTGTGTACCGCCGATCCTCCCATCCTCCTTTTTTACAATCGTTCGGGCTTTGATTCGGGAACGGCCGGGGGCGGTTATCAGATGATCCCGACGGAAGAAGGGCTCGCCGCGGTGACGTGTTCCATCAGTGGCGTCGCCCTCGATGAGACCTATGAAGTCACGATTCCACCGCAAAACCTGATTCAAATTCTCTTGGGCGAGGCACGAACACAACTCGATGATGAGGCAACGATTGAAGACGGTCATGTGACACTCACGAGTACGAGCCCAACGGCGACGGCCATCGGCGCGGTCATTCGCAATCGAATCCGGTTGATCGAAGAGAGGGCTGATCCCGAACTCTTCAATGCCGATAGTGGCGCCTACAATGCGAACCCGCCGGTTTCGTTCTACGACGCCGTCATCAACGCACCCCATCAGTTTTTGCCGGTCGAACCGAGCGATCCATCGTATCCGATTTTTGATGACGCGCAGGATCGAAACTTTCTCGATGCAACGTGGCTTGCCGCCTACGATCAAGCCGTTCTTTCCGCCGCCGCCATTTTCAATGAAGACGCATCCGACCCAACGGGTGGCGCCTTTGCCTTCCGCTCCCCCACCGAGGAGGAGTGGCAGGATGGAACGGAGGTCACGGACGACAACTTTCCAGCACTTGCCCCCCTCCACATCGTGATTGTTCCTGATGTCTGGACCTATGACGACGGGAGACCGGCGTTTATCTTTGTGAGGAGTCGAGACGCAACCGCAAATCTTCGGCAACACTCTCGATGATATCAGCGGGAAGCGGAAGTGACGCGCGACGAACAAAACCCTCGAAAAGGGCATTGTCACAGATCACATTCATGACACGAGGGTTACCGCTCGAATACCGCGCTACACGTTCGAGCGCCTCGTCGGAAAAAACCTCTTCGTTGGATCCCGCATGCTCAATCCGAAATCGCACATAGTCCGCAACGACCTCGGGCGGAAAAGGTTTCAGTGAACACCGAACCGCGGTGCGATGGGCAAGGGCCGCATCACGGCTCAAAACATCATCGAGTTCGGGAAGGCCAAAGAGAATGAGCGAGAGGAGTTTCCGATCGGGGAGTTCCAGGTTCAAGAGGCCACGGATTTCCTCGAGGAGGTCTTGGCCTCGAAGCATATGAGCTTCATCGAGAAGAATCACGGCTCGTTTTCCACTCGTCGCAATGGCCTCGAGTTTTCGGTAGAGTTCCGAAATAATTTCGACCTTCGATTGCGTCCCGACCTCGACGCCAAATTGTGCGGCGATACGCCGAACGAGCCACGCGCTGTCGACGTCACCATGGAGGACGACCAGGAGTGCGACTTCGTATGCATCATCGGGGAGACTCTCCAATAATCGCCGCGCCAAGAGCGATTTCCCCGTTCCCACATTGCCGACGCAGACACCCAACCCCTTCATGCCCTCCGCGACGCGCTTCAAGCGGACAAACGCCTGATCATGCTGTTCACTGTGAAAATAAAACTGCGTGAGCGGCATCACCGCAAAAGGTTCTTGCTCGAGATGGTAGTAGGCAAGATGATTCATACGTTAGACGAATGAAATTTTCTTCTTTTCCTTCGATTCTTTCTGAAGTTCCCCTTTTTGGGGAACCACCTTTTGCTTCGTAGGACGCAAGACCGGAGAAAGCAATTGTTCAATCTCCTCGAGACGACGTTTCACTCCTTCCCCTCCCGTTGCACCTTGACGCTCATAGAATGTTTTCGCCTTTTCGAGCTCCGCACGGGCATCATCTTCGAGTCCCATCTGGCGATAGGCCTTCGCTAAGGCGATGAGGCTCTCCCCATCGCTGGCTGATTCACTTTTCTTTTCCTTTTCTCGCGGCGCTTCTTTGGCAACCGGCTTCTCATGTGGCACAGGTTTTTCTTGCGGTGGCTCTGAAGACGTTGACGCTTCTTCTTTTCGTTTTCGAAGCTCACGCACGATGGACTGAAATTGTCCGATCTGAGCAGGATCATGCTCGGCCACTCGCTTCGCCACCGTCTCCTCTTCTTCCGGAAGAAACACGGCAATCTCGGCCAACGCCCCCAAGGCCTCTTCTTCATCACCGTGTTCCCAACAGAGATCGGCCAACGTACTGTACGCGGTGCGGGCGGACTCGAGCTGATTGAGCGAGGTAAAAATCCTTCCCTTGATCCGCAAGAGTTCCGGGTCCTGTGCGGTGAGCGACTTTGCCTCTTCAAGCCACTTGAGCGCCTTTCGTCGCTCGCCGTGGGCATCATAAATACGAATGAGACGCTTGAGCATCTCATCCTGCTTGGGTCGATGCGTGAGAATTTTTTCGTACAACTCTGCTCGCTCGAGGTCGTCGCCGCCCTGTTGCTCCAAAATATGGACGAGGGCATCGTACTGATCGATTGCCTCATCCATGCGTTTTTCTCGCTGATAGAGTTCCGCAAGTTTAATGCGGGCCGTCCGATCGTCAGGGGCAAGGGTCACCATGCGACTGCGGACTTCCAAGAGTTGTTTGTTGTCACCACGACGCTCCAGGGCATTTGCCATGATCTGATACTGGCGGACGGCATCGGCCGTCAGTCCCATGCGTTCGTAGAGTTGTGCCAGCTCTTCATTGATCTCGATCAGCGACGGATTGAGTCGCAAGACATTTTTCAAGACGGTCACGGCCTTGAGGTAAAACCCTTCTTCGATATATTTAGCTGCTACTTCGCGATACGTGCGAATCGCGTCGCTGATCTGTTTCCGCTTGGTGTAGAGTTCGGCAATGCGCAGCTTGATGCGAAGGTCACCTGGATCGGCCAGGAGTATTTTTTCGTATTCGCGGATGGCGCGGTCGTACTTCCCCTCATCGGCCAAGGCGCGTGCCTCTTCAAGAATCTTCTCTTTGTTGATGATCGTCATGGAGAGGAAGGACGGAGCTCTGCAAGACCCTTGGCGGCCGCTTCGTTGTGAGGCTCCCCTCGAAGAATCGCCTCGTAAATCTGTCGCGCCTTATCGGTGTGTCCCTGGGCCATGAAGATGCGCGCCATGGTCACGGTCTGCCAGTGCTGCGGAAGCCTGATCTCTTCTCCCTCTTGGGACTGGATCAGGCGCATTTCTTCTTGCTGACGTGCTTCACGAATCTGGCGAAGGGATTGGAGGGCCGCTCCATGACGCGGGTGATGTTCTAAAATCTTGTGCACGGTCTCTTCTGCTTCTTCGAAATTCCCCCGCGTCAGATGAATCTTCGCCAGGACAAGATGACCGCTGATGAGTTGCGGGTGATGCTTCAAGCCCTCCCGACAGACCTTCAGTGCCTCATCGAGCATGCCATACCGAAGGAGAAAACCCGCGATGGAAGCGAAGACAACGGACGTGGGATCATCCTGCCATTGCCGATAGTAGCGAAGAAAGAGGGAGTTATTCAGGAGATCCGGATGCATACTCGTGGAAATACACAAAAGGGCGCGTGAGTTCTAGTGAAAAAACGAGAGATACCAGTGGATGAGTTCGGGACCCGCAAAGAGGTAGAGGATCCCGGCGAAGGAGAGAAAGGGCCCAAACGGGATCGCGTGTTTCAAATCGCGCTTGAAGGCCGTAAGAAAGATGACGCCAACGATGGAACCCACAACCGAGCTCGCAAGCAGAATGAAGAGTGAGGCGTGCCATCCGAAGAAGGCACCGAGCATGGCCGCGAGCTTCACGTCACCGCCGCCAAGTCCCTCTTGATGTTTGATCCGTTCATAACCCCAGGCCACCGCAAAGAGCAGCCCCGCCCCCACGATTGCCC
>JACQMA010000222.1 GCA_016203825.1 Deltaproteobacteria bacterium
AGATCGGATCGGCCAGGGTCGCGACAACGCCGTCCGTTTTCTGAAAGAGAATTCCAAAATACTCGCTCGTCTCGAGAAGGCAGTTCTCGAGAAAAATGGCATTGTGCTTCGCGTTTCGACCACGAAGGAAACGGCGACGGAGAGCACACCGAAGCCAACCAAAGCCACGCGTGCGTAAGAGCGAGCATCTTCGATGACATCCGCTGAACTTCGCGAAGTGTTTCTCTCGTTCTTCGAAAAGCGGGGACACACGCGAGTCCGATCGAGTCCGCTTGTTCCTGTGAATGATCCAACCCTCTTTTTCACGAACGCCGGGATGGTTCAGTTTAAAGATGTTTTCACCGGCGACGAGTCCCGATCATACAAACGCGCCTGTACCTCCCAAAAATGCATGCGTGTCTCAGGCAAGCACAACGATCTGGAAAATGTCGGCCACACGCCGCGCCACCACACGTTTTTCGAGATGCTCGGCAATTTTAGTTTCGGCGATTACTTCAAGGAAGACGCGATTGCGTTTGCCTGGGAATTGCTGACGAACACGATCGGGCTCGATGGCAAGAAAATGATCGTCACGATCTTTAAGGATGACGATGAGGCCGAGAAGTTGTGGCGAAAGCATGTCCCTCAGGACCGCATTTTCCGCCTTGGCGAAAAAGACAACTTTTGGTCGATGGGCGATACGGGACCGTGCGGGCCGTGCTCCGAAATCCTGTGGGATCGGGGGAAGGGTGCGGTAGCAGCGAAGGACCTCGAAGGCGATCGTTTCATGGAGATATGGAATCTCGTCTTCATGCAGTTCAATCGTGCGAGTGACGGCACGATGACAAAGCTCAAAGCGCCATCGATCGATACCGGTATGGGCCTTGAGCGTCTTGCCTCGGTGGTCCAGGGTGTTGCCTCCAATTGGGAAACGGATCTTTTTGTTCCGCTCATTCGATCCATCGAGCAGACGACGAAGCGAAAAGAAACCGAAGGTCCCGACGTGCAGACGGCACTGCGCGTGATTGCCGATCATGCGCGCGCTGGAACATTTCTGATTGCTGATGGTGTGCTCCCTTCGAATGAAGGTCGTGGCTACGTCTTGCGACGCATCCTTCGTCGCGGCGTTCGCTATGCACGAAAGCTTGGGATTACGACACCGATCCTCGCACAGACCAGTCTGACTGTGATCTCTCAAATGGGGCAGGCGTATCCGGAACTCGTGGGACATCAATCGCTTATCGAAGAGGTTTTGAAACACGAAGAGGTGCGTTTCTTGGAGACGATCGATCGGGGGATCGAAATCCTCGACGAGGCGTTTGTGAAACTTGACTCACGCGGTGAGAAGACACTTGCGGGGGATGTGGTCTTCAAGTTGTCGGACACGTATGGATTTCCCAAAGATCTCACGGAACTCATTGCCGATGAGCGCGGCTTCGTCATTGATGACCCCGGTTTTGAACGTGAGATGGAACAGCAGCGAACGCGTGCACGATCGGCATGGAAGGGGAGCGGGGCCAAGAAGCTCTCGTCGGCGGTTCGCGAGGCGTACACGCGCGGGGTGCGAACGCGATTTGTGGGATATGAACATCTCGTCCAAAAACAGGAACGCCCCGTCGAGCTTATCCGCGAGAACCAAGTGATTTCAAAGTCGGAGCAGATTCGTGAGGGAGAGGCGTGCGACATCGTGGTGGCGACGACACCGTTTTATGCTGAGGGTGGCGGGCAGGTGGGCGATTGTGGTCGAGCGGTCACGGAAGACAGCGAGATCCGCATCGTCGATACCCAAAAACCCTATCCCGATCTTTTCGTGCACCATGCCGTCGTGGAGCGGGGCGCTTTAAGTTATGCGAGCATCCTGCAGCTCATGGTCGATGCTGATCGTCGACAAAAAATTACCTGTCATCACACCGCCACGCATTTGATCAACGCGGCCCTTCGTCAGTTCTTAGGTACGCACGTCAAACAAGCGGGGTCGTATCTGGACGATCAGTCATTGCGGTTTGATTTTTCCCATTTTGCCGCGGTGACGGATGAGCAGCTTGCCGACATCGAATTGCTCGTGAATCGAAAAATTCAGGAGAACCTTCCCGTTACGACGCAGGAGATGGCATATCCGGACGCGATCAAAAAAGGTGCACTCGCTTTTTTTGGTGAAAAATATGGCGACATTGTCCGCGTTGTTGAGATTTCCGGATTTTCGACTGAGCTCTGCGGTGGGACGCACGTCAACGTCACGGGAGAAATCGGCAGGATCAAAATCATCCGCGAGCGCTCGGTTGCGAGTGGAGTGCGACGCATTGAAGCGGTGTCTGGGGACGCCGCAGTATCATATGAGCAGGGTGAGTCGTTACGTCGTCAGGAAGCGAAGACAAAAGAACAACAGCGCGAAGTAGCGCAGATTGCCGCGGCAAGTAGTCGCGGGGAGCGGATTGCAGCGGCCCTCGTCGGTATCGGTGACGTGACGAAGACGGCGCGAGATGTTCAGGGGATCAAGGTGGTGACGGCGATCGTCACGGCGGCCGATGCGAATGAACTTCGCGATGTCGCGGATATCTGTCGGCAGCGTTTGGGTTCAGGTGTTGTTGTCCTCGGGGCGAACGTGGACCAGAAAGCAGCGCTGGTCGCGATGGTTTCGAAAGATCTCACAACGAAAGTAAAGGCGGGTGAAATGATTCAGAAACTTGCGCCGCTGGTTGGTGGGAAGGGCGGAGGTCGCCCGGATATGGCCCAGGGCGGCGGGCCCGATGTGTCGGGGCTTGACGCGGCACTCAAAAAAGTATCTTCATGCCTGTAACAAAATGAGCGGTCTGCTTCGTTACCCTCGTCGGCACGGCCTGCGACGTACGTTCTCAGTACGACTCGGCCGGCCTCCTCGGGCTGCCTCGCATCTCATCTCATTTTGTTACACGCTCAGGGAGGAGATTGTATGACGCAGGCGAGTCGGTTGCGGGTCGGATCCGTGGTGATTTTTGAGAAGGAGCTTTGTCGCGTATTGAGTACGAATCATCATACGCCGGGGAATTTGCGCGCGATGGTGCAGATGAAAATGCGTCAGCTCAAAGATGGAGTTCAGTTTGAACATCGCTTTCGCGCAACCGAAGATGTGGAACCCGCCTACCTTGAAGAACACGAAATGGATTACCTCTATCAGGATGGCGATCGCTATCACCTGATGAACAGCGCGACCTTTGAGCAGATCGAGGCTGACAGCGAACTCTTTGGCGACGCGGGTCATTTTATTTTGCCCAACACCAAGGTCAAAGTGACGTTCTATGAGGGGAAGCCGGTTGGGCTCGCTCTTCCGCAGACGGTCGACCTTAAGGTGACGGAGGCCGATCCGGCGATCAAACGACAGACGGCATCATCATCCTATAAACGCGCCATTCTCGAAACGGGTTTCGCGGTTCAAGTCCCCCCATTTGTGGAAGTCGGTGACGTCGTGCGCATCAACACCGAATCTGGAGAATACCTGGAGCGCGTGAGTAAATAACTTTCTCATTTCCCCCTCCTTTGTAAGGAGGGGGAGGGGAGGTAGAT
>JACQMA010000227.1 GCA_016203825.1 Deltaproteobacteria bacterium
ACTTTCCCACGATGCCGATCGTCACCTCGCCCTTGGGATGATGAACACGCTCTGTGAGTCGTTCCCACGCCGAAAGATCCGGGGCCTTGGTCCAAATACCCAAGAGTTCAACCACACGTTCATCGAGGCCCTCTCGGTGGTAGAGGAGGGGAACATCATAAATCGATTGAACATCGAGGGCGTTGATCACGCAGTCGACGGGAACGTTGCAGAAAAGGGCGATCTTCGATTTCATGTCGCGATCAAGGGCGTGTTCACTCCGGCACAAGAGGATATCCGGCTGAACGCCGATCTCGCGTAATTTCTGCACGCTGTGCTGGGTTGGTTTGGTCTTCATTTCACTGGAGGCATTCAGGAACGGAACGAGGGTCAGGTGAATGTACAACGTATTTTCTCGACCGACGTCGGCACGAAACTGACGAATGGCTTCGATGAAGGGAAGACTTTCAATGTCGCCGACGGTTCCCCCAACCTCGACCAGAACGAGATCGACGCCGTTCGCCACTTTCATGATCGAGGCTTTGATTTCGTCCGTAATGTGGGGGATCACTTGAACCGTGCGTCCGAGGTAATCGCCGCGCCGTTCTTTGCGAATCACGGTGTCGTAGATTTTTCCCGTCGTGAAGTTTGAAAGCTGACTGGTGTGGACGGTAGTAAAACGTTCGTAGTGTCCCAAATCGAGGTCGGTCTCGGCTCCATCTTGGGTGACGTAGACTTCTCCATGCTGGAACGGATTCATCGTCCCGGGATCGACATTAATGTAAGGATCGAGTTTTTGGAGGGCGATCGTGAGACCGCGGGCTTCGAGCAGGGCGCCGATAGAAGCGGTGGCGATACCTTTCCCGAGCCCTGAAACAACACCACCGGTGACAAAGATGAATTTTGTTTTCTTTGGCATCGCCCGACGCGTCATCCAACCATTAGCGCTTCGAGTACTGAGGACGACGTCGCGCCTTTCGGCAACCAACCTTGCGACGTTCCTTCTCGCGTGCATCACGAGTCAGGTACCCATGCGCCTTCAATGGTTTCCGTAAATCCGCATTCATGGAGAGCAGCGCCCGTGCCAGGCCGTGACGAAGTGCTCCCGCCTGACCTGCCGGCCCACCACCTGTGATACTCGCTACGACGTCAAATTTTCCTTCGGTTCCTGTTACAGCGAAGGGCTGCTGCACAACGAGGCGAAGGGCTAAACGACCCATGTACTGCTCGAGCGGACGTTCATTGACCACAAACTGGCCATTGCCCGCCGTCAGACGAACACGCGCGATCGAGGTCTTTCGCTTTCCCGTCGCTGTGAAAATAACCGGTTTCTTTTCTTTTGCTGTGTGGGGAATAATGTGGGCCATAGAAAAACCTCGTTAGATCTTTGCCGGGACTGGCCTTTGGGCCTGGTGCGAATGTTCCGTCTCGGGATAAATGTGAAGTTTGGTGAGAAGTCTCCGTGAAAGCTTATTTTTCGGCAGCATCCCCCAGACCGTATCTCGTAAGAGTCGATCAGGATTTTTACTCAAGAGATCACCGGGTGTTTGTTTTTTGAGACCACCAAGATACCCCGTGTGGTGATAGAGGATTTCATTTGTGAGTTTTTTTCCGGTCATTTTGATCTTCGAAGCGTTTACAACGACCACAAAACTTCCACAATCGTCATGGGGATTGAACGTCGGGCGATCCTTGCCCCGCAAGAGGTTCGCGATTTCCGATGCCACGCGCCCCAGGATCTTGTTTTCGACATCGACAATGACCCAAGGACGTCCTGCCTCGGCTTGGCTCTTCTGCGACGTCTTTTGAAGGTTCGGCATCGTTACGGCTCCTCAATGAAGGCGGCACCCTTAAACGGCACTGGGGCCGGAGTCAACCGGAATTTCAGGGAATTTCAGGGGTTTTAACCCCGCAGCCGGGCGATAATGCCGGAAAGGGTGGCGACGATATGGTCGATGTCGCCTTCGGTTGTATATCGCGAAAGACTCAAGCGAAGCGCACCTTGAGCAAACCCCTTCGAGACTCCCATCGCCGTGAGGACATGCGAGGGCTCCAGGGCTCCCGAAGAGCAGGCCGATCCGGACGAGGCACAGATGCCGACTTCATTCAGCAGCAACAGCAAGGCCTCGGATTCGACACCTTCGAAGCTCACATTCAGAGTATTCGGAACCCTCGGACTCGCGGCGCCATTGCGAATGCTGCGTGGAATCTTGGCAAGGAGTTCGCGCTCAAGTCGATCACGAAGTTGCGTCATGCGATCGCTCCCTTCAGCGAGAGATTGAGTCGCAAGATCACAAGCTTTCCCCAGTCCAACGATGGCCGCAACATTTTCCGTCCCGCCCCGACGGTTCATCTCTTGATTCCCCCAAAAGAGGGGAGTGAACTTCACACCACGCCGAACGAAGAGGGCGCCAATCCCCTTCGGGGCGTGAAATTTATGACCGGACAGGGAAAGATACGTGACCGGGATGCGATGAACATCGATCGGAATTTTTCCCGCCGCTTGAACGGCATCGACATGCAGCGGAATATTTTTCGTGGCAACCGCGTCGGCAATCTTCTCGATGGGGAAGATCACTCCCGTTTCATTATTCGCCCACATGATGGAGACGAGCGCGGTATCGTTACGCAATGCCGAGGTGAAGGTGTCGAGGTCGAGAAGGCCATCGCGCGTGACCGGGAGAAACGTGACCTCGTACCCTTTGCTCGCAAGGTTGCGCAGCGTGAGCAGGACAGCCGAGTGTTCGACGGCAGTCGTCACGATGTGCTTTCTGTCGGGGTTTTGCGCGAGGGCGGAATGGAGAGCGGTCACATCACTCTCAGTTCCGGAGCTCGTGAAGATGATTTCGCTCGGGCGCTTGGCTCCGATCAGGCGCGCCACTTGTTCGCGGGCCTTTTCGATGTTCCGCTGGAGGTCGCTGCCAAAGGCATAGAGGCTCGAGGGATTCCCCCACCGTTCTTCGAGAAACGGCCGCATCGCGTCCAGCACTTCCGGTGCAATCCGCGTCGTGGCATTGTTGTCGAGGTAGATCATGGACATGGCGGGAGTATTGCGGCGAAGAATGTGTCGCTGTCAACTCTTACGCGCGGCGGGCGGAGGCGGGGAGGTCCGAACGCGGGGTGGCGTCGGCGACCAGGATATCAATCATGGATTGGGTATACCCTAAGACACTCGGAATATAGTTTTGTGTCTCGCGGTACGGAGGCACTTTGTTCCCGTGTTTTTCGACAGCGCCTTCGCCCGCATTGTAACCGGCGAGCGCGAGGCGAATGTCGCCGTGAAAACGATCAAGGAGAAAACGGAGATATTTCGTTCCGCCGTCGATATTTTGAGCGGGATCGAATGAATCACGGACACCGAAACGTTCCGCCGTCTTGGGCATCAACTGCATCAATCCCTTTGCGCCCACAGGGGAACGCGCTTTCGTGTTTCCACCCGATTCTTGGAGGATGACACCGCAAATGAGTTCAACGGGAACATTATACTTGGCCGCGGACTCTTGAATGAGTGGCGCATATTTCGCGATACGCTGGGCCTGGACGTCGGAAATGGTTTTGGCTTTGGCCAGTTGCGGAGGCTTATGGCGGCTGCCACCCATGAGACGGTGAGATGAGACTTCCGTTTTCTCCGCAGTCTCTTTCTGATTCATGCCCGCCATTTTTTCGGTAAACGATTTCCCGGTTTCTTCGACGGTTTTTCGGTATTCGATGTAGCGGTTAAACCGTTGCGCGAGTGTTTTTCCACTGACAGGTTCGGTCATAAGAAAGAAACTCCTCCATCATCAGTATCGTCACAAAAGGGGGCCCAAGTTGCCCGCACGAGCTAGAATAGCAATAAATTCAACGAATTCATAGGATTCTCATGGCGGCCGCTGCGAGATTCCCTCGAGCACCGCAGTCGTGCCGTTGCCGCTTGACGGCACGAGCCCGCCCGGAGTCGAAGCGACGGGCGAGGCTCAAAATCGGCACGCGCGGCGCGCAGAGGGTCGAGCAGGCAGGCCGCCATAGGGAGCTTAAGCGTTACGATACCGTGCGAGGGCGAGGAGGGGGAAGTAGGAGCGATAGCCATGATAGCGAATGTAGAAATGGCCGGGGAAACCGGTTCCGGTGTGATGCAGCTCGTCCCACGTGCCAACTTGATTTTGCTCATTCAAGAGAAATTCGATCCCGCGTCGACATTCGGGTGTGTCGGTCTTGCCAGCAGCGACGAGACCCATGACGGCCCATGCCGTTTGCGACGCCGTACTCGTCCCGAGCGGGACATACGCTTTTTGAACATAACTCTCCGGTGATTCTCCCCAACCGCCGTCTGGACGCTGAACCGAGGCAAGCCATTTTGCACCGCGCTCAACCATCGCATTCGCTTCTGGCGTCTTCAAAGGAGCGAGTCCGGTGAGCACCGCCCACGTTCCATAAATGTAATTGATCCCCCAGCGCGCAAACCAACCGCCAAAACTTTCCTGTGTCGATCGCAGATAATCAATCGCGCGCCGGATGCGTCGTTCGTCGGGCGAAAAGTTCAAGGTGAGCAGGAGCTCCAACATGCGTCCGGTGATATCGGGACTTGATGGATCAAGACATGCGCCGTGATCGGAGAAGGGGATGCGATTCACAATTTCACGTCGGTTGTTTTTATCAAACGCTGCCCATCCGCCGTCGTCATTTTGCATCGCAATCGCCCACTCAAGACCACGCTCGATCGCGTTCATTTTTTCGGTTGCCGGAAGGGTCACCCGATGGAGGACGTGCAGGACTTGAATCGTGTCATCGACATCGGGAAAATAATCATTTTCAAATTCGAAGGCCCACCCGCCGGGACGTGGCTCCGGACAACGTACCGACCAGTCACCACGCACACCGAGAATTTGTTTTTTGATCAGCCAGCGGGCCGCCTTGATCATGGCTGGATGATCTGGTGGAACTCCGGCTTCCAAGAGCGCGACCGCCGACCACGGCGTGTCCCAAACCGGAGAGATACAACATTGCTGATGGATGCGGGTGCCACCAGGAAGTTTTTTTTGCTCGCGCAATTGCGAGGGGCGGGTGATGCCATCGTCGCGGATTTCATCGGGGAGAGCGGGGAGATCGGGCTCGTCGTACACCTGCTGAAACATCGTGAGGGCATCGACGGCTTTTTTGATGATAGGGGAATCATTGGGTTCGCCTAAGGTCTTCATGGCAAGGGCCGCATAGGCAAGTGCGGGATAGATATCCTCGACGGCATCAATGTGCTCAGATATCCATTTTTTAGCTTTATATATTGATAAGTTACGCAATCTTCCTAATGAAATACGTGGAGTTTTCTTAATGATCTTGTCGAAGTGAATAAAAGCATATTCCCAGGACAAAAAACCTTCTTTCGATTTGAGGTCATAGCGACGCTTGGGGGCTGGATGCAAAAAGAGCTCCTCAAGATCGATTCCCGGAACGGGTTTTACCGGTTTGAAGCTTGAGATGATAAACAGCGGGACGATCGTTGCGCGCGCCCAGCTCGAGAAACTGTAAATATTGACCGGGAACCATTCGGGAAGGAGAATCGCTTCCAGTGGCATCGCGGGACACGTATCCCACGGGACAATGCCAAAGAGGGCCAAGTGGATGCGCGTGAAGACGCGAACTTTTTCAATCCCGCCTTGGGCAAGGATAAAGGAGCGGGCCTTTTGCATACAGGGCTCAGTAGGACTCACACCGGCAAGCTTTAAGGCAAAATAACACTCCACGGTGGATGAAAGGTCCGCCGGGCCATCATAATAGAGAGCCCAGGTTCCATCGGCGCGTTGAACATCGCGAATGCGTCGGGCAATACCTTGAAGAACGAGAGGATCAGCATTACCGAGGAAGTTCATGAGGAAGATAAACTCCGCGCCAATGGTTTCATTCGCTTCGAGCGTGAACCACCAATAACCATCGGTACGTTGCAGACCCAAAAGGTGATGCACGGCACGTTCGAGGTTGGAAGTGACGTTAGGGGACAGCTCAACTCGAGGTTGAATATGGGGCAAAGGCCATTCTAATATCAGCTCATCCATAACGTCGCATAAGATATCTTATGTAAACAATCGACAATCCCCATCCTGGGGGGCTCCATCTGGATAAAGCACTACCACCCAGCTATCAAGAAATATCTGCCCTCTTTTATGCTTGTTGCTCGATCCTCACTGGCTATAAACAAGCGCATGTTCCTCAGAGTCATCCCTCTCTTGTGTGCGGTCTTTCTTTTCAACAGCGGAACAACATTTGCGAACAGTTACCACGTTGGCTACAGCGATCTTCCCCAGCCCATGCATGGTCGGCTCTGGTACCCCATCGATAAAACCATCCCTGAACAGCCCATCACGAACGCTAGGATTTTTACCACATTGTACGGTGCCAAAGATGCTCCACCGATTGATCCGTCACGTCGCCTTCCTCTCTTACTCCTCTCGCACGGCAGTGGTAGCATGGTTGAACGCTTGGACTGGATTGCTGATTATTTTGCACGTCGTGGTTGGATCGTCGCGGGTATAAATCATCCGGGCAATACGCTCGACGATAATTCGGCGACTGGTTTCATTCGTGTCTGGAAGCGTCCCAAGCACATTTCTCACTTACTCGATTATCTTTTGAATACGAGCGCTCTTGCTCATCGCATCGATCGTTCTCGCATCGCGGCTGTCGGGCATTCTGCAGGTGGTACCACCGTCCTCCTTCTTGCCGGTGTCCGCATGGCAAAACCTTTATTTCAAAATCCTCTTCCCTTCTGTAAACCCATTCCTGCTGCATATGATGATGAAGGATGCGCCGAGATCAAAAAAATGAACTACCAACAGTTCTCAAAGAAAGAAATTGAAGGCGACTACCGCGATCCTCGCATTCACGCCTTTGTGGCGATCGATCCCGGTTTCGCCCATTCGTTTCCAACACAGGAACCTCCTTTTTTTGCTCCCATCGGTTTTGTTTTTCCGTCTCGACTCAAGGACCCAGCTGGCGAAATTTATGCGCAAGATTTTTTACGAATCTTTCCCGACGCTCCCACTTGGGCACTGCCTCACTCCGTTCATATCAGCTTTGTCTCGGCATGCAGCGAAACAGGTCTTCAAAGGCAGATCCCTATCTGCGCTGGTGACGAAGGTTATCGCGAAAAAATCCACGAGCAGACTAACCATATTTTGTGGGGATTTTTCAAAAAGGCACTCAAGCCCTGAATCTTCCGTCAGTACTTGTGGAAATTTCCGTAACACGTTTCTTCTCATGAATTTTCCTCACTTTATCACGCTTGAGAAACGCATCCAACATGGAGTGGATATCCAAAAGGGCGGCGGTGTTAGGATGAAGCGGGACATTGCCCGATTTGAGATAAGCAATGATGGCCCGGCGTTCTCGTGCAGAAGTTTTTTTGAATGGTGATCGGTTCTCATTTTTTGTCATAGTCGTTGGGTCAATCCCATTCTTAGTTAAAATTCGGAAAGCGGTTCATGGTTGATGTTCATGCAGCTTCCTTTAGACGTTTCTTTTCTACCCCCGTTTCGAGCAGCTCCTGAATCAAACCATTCAGCGTGAGTCCACTTTCCTTCAATTCTGAAGACCATGATGATTTGTCGTTTTTTTCAGGAGATCGGCTCTCACCGGATAATAGAATCAAAAGTGATACTAAACACAAGAGAATGAAATACATGTTACTAAAATAACAATTTGAC
>JACQMA010000228.1 GCA_016203825.1 Deltaproteobacteria bacterium
ATACGTCCCCTTCACCACGAGCCACCACACAAAAAGGGCCGAGACGGGAACGATAGCGTATTTTGAAATCCCGAAGATACTCGCTGCCGCCGCGACACCGGCAAATTCCGCCATCGTGTTGGCGAGGTTCGTCACGAACAGCGCACACATGACATAGAAGGTAACCTTCACACCAAACTGTTCTCGAATCAGATCGGACAATCCTTTTCCGGTCACCGCCCCCATACGAGCATTCATCTCCTGGACGATCACGAGGAGGATGATGATCGGGACGATGACCCAAACAAACGAATACCCATAGTGGGCGCCGGCGATCGAATACGTTGCAATGCCACCGGCATCGTTATCGACATTGGCGGTAATGACCCCCGGTCCCAAAATACTTAAGAAAACGAGGAGGTTTCGCCACCATTTCTTGGTGCCATTCACCGGTATCGTTGTTGTCTCCACGGTCATAGTGCCGTTTTCTCTCCCCACGTCTCGTGGATCACGCGTGACAAGACGTCATCCATCGTCACAATCCCTTGCAAGACGCGTTTGTTGTCCACCACCGGCATGACAAACGAGTGATACTTTTCAAACGCGTACGCCACATCACGGAAGGAAGACTCAACACGAAGCGTTGGTGGCTTCCTCACCATCGCCTTCGCCAATGGCGTGTCATTCGATTCCAAAAGAAGATTTCGCATCTTGACCATGCCCACTAATTTTTGTTCTTCATCGATCACATAACACGTATGGAGTGTTTCGGCCTTGGCCCCCTTAGCACGGATATGCTCAATCGCCTCCCCCACGGTCATCTGTGAAGTAAAAATGACAAACTCCTTCGTCATGATTCCACCGGCGGAATCGGAGTGGTGGAGCATGAGCTCTTGCAGTTCGCGTGCCTTGCGTGTCGAGATGAGTTCCATGATGCGGTTACTGTCACGACGCCCCATCGATTGAAAAAGATCGGTCGCTTCGTCCGCAGGCATGCGCTCAATGAGCTGTGCTGCCGCACGAACATCGAGGTCTTCAAAAAGGGCCTTTTGCCACTTCAGGTCCAGCTCCGTAATAATGTCGACTTGCCGTTCCACATCGAGCGTCTTCAAAAGAGCCGCGCGGTGAAACGGATCCAGCTCCATCAGCATCTCTGAAATATCGGCCGGTGGGATATGCCGCAGCTCCTCCTGCCCAACCGAGAGCTGAATGCGTCCCGAAGCATCGTGAATGGAGAGGGGTTGAATGTATTTCCACGCGATAAATTGTGTACGCGAGAGATACGAGGCATGCGGCGACGCGAGCCGAACGACACGGTCGATCCATCGTTCCCAGCCGAGACGACGCACCAGTCCACGCACACCAACATCGACATGCGCGAGACGAAGGTCCCCGTTGATGGCCAAGAAATGCAGGTCATTCACCCGCACCAATTTTCGATTGAGCGTATCGACCACTTGTTGGTCGAGAATATTTTGACGAAGGGTTGCGACTCCCAACTCGTGATATTTTTTTACCGGGGTCAACGACTCCAAGGGTTGCTTCAATTCAAAATGTCCCGCAACGTGATGGAGGTTCGCCCACGGAATGATATAAAAGCGGCGACTCACTCCCGGATGAACCGCGACGAGCGATGTGAGCGGCGGATAGAGTTCGTCGAGTTTGGCCATGAAATCGTACGGACGACCCACCCATCGGCCGTGACGATCAACAATGTCGCGCTTGAGGATTTCGGTTAAAAAAACAAACATCAGAGCACATCCTCCACATCCGGCATGACCATCTCCGGCTGATACACACCATGAGCCAAATGTTCGCGCACCATCACGACCAGTTTCTCCGCCTGGGTCACGGTCATCACATGCTTGCGAACCATCCCCCGGAGTCGCCGCCGGAGCTTGATGGCATAGTCAAGTCGTTGAAGGCCCGCGGGGTCCGCCGTCAGGCATTGTGCCGTTTCGGGGTTGGCGAGAAAATCGCGCGCCGACTCCCACGTGAGATCAATATACTGCGCGCGATTCTCGTCTTCGATCCCCCATCGTGACTTCGAGGCATAAAACCGTAGCACCTCCCGCATCCCACGCATCTTCTGCAAGATCAAGATACTATTAAAAATACGTTTGTTCGTTCGAAACGAAAAAAGCGTTTTGCGAAGGACTCGTTCCAGCAGTTCATCGAACTCTTCAATCTCGTGACGTGAAATGTTGCCCAAATAGTTCCACGCCCGATCGGGGACACCAAGATCGAAACGCATTTCCCAATAGGTATGCGAAAAGAGTCGCGTTGAATAATGCCGCACATACTTGAAGGGGACATAGTAGTTGTGGGCCACGACATCCATGGCCAAGTGCATCAGGTACCCATAGGACGCTGCCCGTTGGCGATCGCTCTTGGACTCCGCAAGGATGAGATGCCCCATCCGCCAATTGTGGCAGTGGTAATGATAGCCGGCATATTTTTTCCCCACGATAATATCGGGGCTCGTCGCCCCATAGATAAAATCGGCGGGAAAAGAAGTGATGAGCTTGGAAATCGCAGGAAGGACCCCGGAAGGGTCGGCCAGGATACGCATGGCCATATCGATGTGCATCCCTGGTCCCCAGGCGTAGGCAGCATCAGGAAGGAGGATCATGGAGACAATGACGATCGCGATCAAAAAAATCATGGCGTTCTCTTTTTTCCACAAGTATGGGGACGGGGACAATGGAATTCGCACATGAATGAAGAAAAAAAAGACGTGCTCCGGGAAGTCCGGTCACACCTGCGGTACCGGGAGCTCATGGGGACACGAGAGGTGCCTGTGACGGGTAATCTGCAAAATAAAGCCGGTGGTGTCATTGCGAGGAGCGAAGCGACGCGGCAATCTCCTCCGACACGTGACACCAGGAGATCGCCACGTCCCTCCGGGACTCGCGATGACAAACAGGTCGCGCTTGACGAACTCAATACAACCCAAGTCAAGGACTGCACCAAATGCCGCCTCTGTGAGGGACGGACGCAAACGGTCTTCGGGGTGGGCAACCCCGATGCCGATCTTATGTTTGTCGGTGAAGGCCCCGGTCGCGACGAGGATGCGAAAGGTGAACCGTTCGTCGGCCGCGCCGGGCAACTCCTCACCAAGATCATCGAAGCCATGGGATTCAAACGAAGTGATGTCTACATTGGTAACTGTGTCAAATGCAGGCCTCCCAACAACCGCCAGCCGGCGCCCGACGAGATGGCGACGTGTCTTCCCTACCTTCGCCGTCAAATCGAGATCATCGAACCCAAGGTCATTGTCTGTCTCGGAGCAACGGCCGTTGCGGGGTTATTGCAAACGGATCAAAAAATCAGCCGCATCCGTGGCCAGTGGCAGGAGTGGGATGGCATGAAAGTGATGCCGACCTTTCACCCCGCGTTTTTGCTGCGCAATCCCGAAATGAAAAAACCCGTCTGGGAAGACATGAAAAAGGTGATGGAGTATTTGAAATCTACGACAGCGTCGTAGCGCTTTTTTTACGCTGGCCGCCGAAGATACCGCGGGCAGCCTCGGGTTCAGCGGCCTCGGCCATCTTGGGTTCGGCATAACACACCACGCGATTGCGCCCCGCTTCTTTCGCACGGTAGAGAGCGATGTCGGCATCATCAACCAGATCTTCCACTTCACCCACATCGTCGGGAAACGTCGAAAGACCGGCGGAAATGGTAATCGTGGGTCCCTTGGCGGAACTTTCTTCAAAGCGGTGGGCCTCGACAAGCTTTCGCACTTTCTCTGCCACCGCGATCGCGCCGTGCTTGTCGGTGTCCGGCAGGAGCAAGACAAATTCCTCACCCCCAAAGCGAGCGACCGTATCGACTTCACGTAAATTTTTCAGAAAGAGTTTGCCCAAGTGCTTGAGGACTTCATCTCCCTTCAGGTGACCATGCGTGTCGTTATAATTTTTGAAATGATCAACGTCGATCATGATGACCGAGAGCTCACGACCGAAGCGCACGGCTCGTTTCCATTCCATCTGGAGCATCTGTTGAAAGTGCCGGCGGTTGTAGACCCCCGTGAGATCGTCTTTGACCGACAACTCGCGCGTCTTCGTGTAGAGGCGTGCATTCGCCACGGCCAATGCGACTTGATGGGCGACGAGTGACAACATCTTCACATCGGTTGCGGAAAAAGCACCAACCTCGCTGCGCCCAAAGTTGATGACCCCGAGGACTTCGGCTTTGACCACGAGCGGGAGTGAGAGAAATGAACGACTGCGGGTCAAACGTTCCCCCTTATAATGAAGGAACCGTTTCTCCCGCGCCGTATCACGGATGTACACCTTGCGTCCCGATTCGGCGACGAGCCCCGAAATACCCTCTCCCTTGCGAAAGCGCGCCTTGAGCACGGTGGCGTCATCGGTAAAACCACTGGCTGCACGCACCATCAGCTCTTCTTTCTGCTCGTCGAACATCATGATCGCGAATTCTTCGATCTTGAGATAGCGCCGCAGCGTCGCCGTAATATTGGAATAGAGTTGATCGAGATCGACCATCGCGTTGACCGATTGCCCGATGTCGTACAGGAGCGAGAAGTCCTTCACGAGCTGCTCGAGGCGACGATTAGTCTGCGCAATGATCGTCGTTTTTTCTTCGAGATTTTTTTGGTAGTCGAGTTCTTGCTGTGCCGCAAGCAAGTCATGTTCCGCTTGCATCTTGTGAGCGGAAAGATCGGTCAGGTGAGCAAGCATATCGTTAAAACTTTCTGCCAAATCTCCAAATGTCTCGTCAGAAAGTTCCGGCGCGCGACTCAAGACATCACCGCGCCGTGCTCGCTCCATGGCCCTTTGAAGTTTCGCCGCCGGTCGATCGAAGAGGAAATGAGAGGAGAACAACGCGGCAAACATCGTTCCTCCAAGTTCGATCAGCCCGTACCACCCTTGCCACGACAGCCCGAGAAAGCTCGCTTGCAGATCGAAGGGGGAGCGGTACTCGATGACGACGCCGATCGACCACAGGACAAGATAGGTCGCCCCCGTGACACCGAGAACCTTGACCGGAATGGAGAGCTTGAGTAGCTTCATGGGCATCCGTTACCCTTATCGGCGGACCGAGGGAATTGTTGCTAACTCTTTATCAGAAATTCAACTCCCCTCCACCCGGCTAACCCCTTATGATGAAAAGGTTTTTTGCCATTGCGATTCTGGTCAGCCTCTTCCCCTCCCCAAAAACACTTTTGGCGAGCGAACCAACCCTTCGCGTTCTCGTCACCGACGGCAATAAAAACGTCGTCGAAGAATTGCCCCTCGAAGACTATCTTGCCGGTGTCGTGAAACACGAAATGTCTCCCACGTGGCCCGCCGAGAGTCTCAAAGCCCAGACCATTGCTGCGCGCACCTACGCCCTCACGATGAAAGAACGAAATCGCACTGCGAAAACAGGACGCACGTACGATGTCACATCGACGATGTTCGACCAAGTGTATCAAAAAACATCGCAGGGCAAGAGCACGGTCACGACCGCGGTCGCAGCGACGCGAGGTCTTATCCTCAAGCGCGATGGGCGTACCTTTCTCACGTACTACCACAGTTGCTGCGGCGGTGAGACGGAATACGCCGCCAATGTGTGGCCCGGAAGTGTGCCCACCCGCATTGCGATGGATCCGTATTGTGCGAGGAGCCCCAAACTCACCTGGGAATACCGTCTTCCCACCAAGCAATTCATGGCGACGCTCAACGCCCAAGGGACGCATGTACAAAACATTGCCTCGCTTGCCACCACGACCCTTCCCCATTCACGCCGCGTCGACATGCTGCTCATCGATGACGGTGAAGGAATGAAGATGGTGCGCGCCACTGACCTTCGTCGCATTTTTGGCTATGCGAATCTCAAAAGCACATGGTTTAATGTCGGCCTTGAAAGAAATGAAGTCGTCTTTGCCGGGCGCGGGTACGGTCACGGCGTGGGATTGTGCCAGTGGGGGGCGAAGGGGATGGCGGAAGCAGGAAAAATGTATCAGGACATTTTGAAGTTTTATTATCCGGATGCAGAGATTGCCAGTGCTTACTAACGATTTCAATTATGCTTATCCCGACGAACTCGTGGCGCAGCAGCCACTGGCGCAGCGCGATGCGAGCCGCATGATGATCGTCGATCGCAAAAAACACAGCACCGATCATCGTTCCTTTTCCGAACTCCCCCTCTTCGTTGGACCCGGTGATTGTCTGGTCATCAATAATTCGCGCGTGATCCCGGCGCGCCTCTTTGGCACTCGTTCGTCCGGCGCACCCATTGAACTCTTGTTGGCAGAACGCACGCAAGGGAGTGATACCACGCATGAAGTGTGGCGGTGCCTCACCAAAAAGGCCAAGCGTGTTCGCGTGGGAGAACAATTCTTTTTTGGAAAATCGGCGATCGCAGAAGCCATCGGTCACGAGGAGGGTGCCCTTCTTGTCGCCTTTGATCGCGGGCATCGAGCACGTGCGGTGGAGCGGTGTGGCGTTCCTCCACTCCCGCCCTACATCAAACGCAAAGACCCAAACGACTACGTCGCTGATCGCGAACGCTATCAAACCATCTTTGCCGAAACATCGGGGTCGGCCGCCGCACCCACAGCGGGACTCCATTTTTCAGAAGCGATGCTCGCCGCAGTTGCTACAAAGGGCGCACACATTGCCCCTATCACACTGCACGTCGGCCTCGATACCTTTCGACCCGTGATGACCGAAAAGATTGAGGACCATCATTTGCACGGTGAGCATTTTTCGATTCCGGAAAAAACCGCTGAAGCCATCATGAAGGCAAAGCAAGATGGGCATCGTGTGATCGCGTGTGGAACGACATCGGTCCGGGCACTCGAATCAGCATGGCGCGATGGTCGTCTTGAATCAGGGGAAGAAACGACCAAACTCTTCATCACGCCCGGATTTTCATTTCAGGTGGTCGATGCCCTCCTCACCAACTTCCATCAGCCCAAATCAACATTGCTCATGATGGTCTCCGCCTTCGCCGGTCGTGAATTTATCCTCGACTGCTACGCCCAAGCCATCCGCGAGAAGTACCGCCTTTTCTCGTATGGGGATTGTATGTTGATTTTGTAGGCACTTTTGGTCATTGAGGAAGATATAATGAGGAGGACACCATGAACGTCAGGAATATTGCCGAAACGGAATACTTTATTGCGGCCGATGGTGCCAAGATCACCGAAACCTTTGGCATTCCGACCACTAAAACTCGCGAAGGGAGTGTGGCGTACGCCATCATCCCTCCCAAGGTAAAACTGTATACCCACAAGCACACGTTTGAAGAATGGTACGTCATCACCAAAGGGAAGGGCCTGATGGAGCTCGCCGATGAGACTCAAAAGGTCGGGCCGGGCGATAACATTTATATCAAACGCGGCACATGGCATTCGATCGAGAACATTGCCGAACGAGAGCCCCTTGAACTTTACTGCTTTTGTACCCCTGCGTACACCGTCGATGGCACGATCTTTAAAGATGGTGTTCAACGTCGCGAAAACATCGAACGTGATTTTGGTTAACTCCGCACATGTTTGAGTTTTCACTTTTACAATCTGCTTCAACGGGGACGCGGGGACGGGTGGGGATGATCACCACGTCTCATGGCGCGATTCACACGCCGTGCTTTATGCCGGTGGGAACGCAAGGAACGGTCAAAGCGATGACGCCGGAGGAGCTGAAATTGCTCGGCGCCGAGATCGTCCTCTCCAACACGTATCACCTTTATCTGCGCCCGGGTCATGAGCGCGTCAAAAAACTCGGCGGCCTGCATCGCTTTATGCAC
The DNA here is from genome assembly GCA_016203825.1 of Deltaproteobacteria bacterium. Classification (GTDB taxonomy): domain Bacteria; phylum UBA10199; class UBA10199; order 2-02-FULL-44-16; family 2-02-FULL-44-16; genus JACQMA01. The sequence continues at coordinate 7,741 of JACQMA010000228.1, forward strand.
TGGGACCGACCAATTTTGACCGATAGCGGCGGCTATCAAATCTTTTCGCTCGCCGATCTTCGCCGATCGTTTACCGATGATGGCGTCGAATTTCAAAGTCATCTCGACGGTGGCGCGAAACACTTTTTGAGCCCCGAGATCGCCATCGAAATTCAGGAAGCGCTTGGGAGTGACATCATGATGGTCCTCGATGAATGTACGCCGTATCCGGCCTCTGAGCCGACGGCGCGCACCTCGATGGAATTGTCACTGCGTTGGGCCAAACGGTGCCTGAGCGCACGGAAATCTCAAAATGCGCTTTTTGGCATCGTGCAAGGGGGAATGTATCCGCACTTGAGAAAGGAATATATTGAAAGCCTCGAGTCGAATTTTGACGGCTACGCGATTGGCGGGCTCTCCGTTGGCGAGCCGAAAGATATGATGTTGGGGATGGTCGATGTTTGTACGCAATCGCTCCCACACGACAAGCCTCGCTACCTGATGGGTGTGGGGACTCCCGAAGATATCCTCGACGCGATCGACCACGGCATCGACATGTTCGATTGCGTGCTCCCCACCCGCAACGCCCGCAATGGCGAGCTTTTTACCTCCACCGGCGACATCCGGATCAAGGGTGCCGAATATACGGACGATAACCGCCCTCTCGACGAGTCGTGCACCTGCGAAACCTGCCGTCATTACAGCCGCGCCTACCTGCGTCACCTGGCGATGGCCAACGAAATCCTGTACGCGCGGCTCGCCACACTTCACAATTTACATCTCTATATCGATCTGTTACGGCGTGCCCGCGTTTCGCTCGAGGAGAATGGTTTTCCCGAATTCAAACGCCAATTTTTCGAACAAAGGAGATCTCGATGATCACCATGCTTGGACAAGCCGCCCCGCAGGGAAATATTTTTACCTCGATGTTACCGCTCGTCGCGATTTTCGCCATTTTCTACTTCCTGATGATCCGCCCACAACAGAAACAACAAAAGAAACTCCGTGAGATGCTCGCGGCGCTTAAAAAAGGCGACCAGGTCATCACGCGTGGCGGGATCTACGGAACGATTGCGGCCATCACCGACAACGCCGTCACGCTTGAGATCGCCAATAATGTGAGTGTCAAGGTCAGCCGCGATGCCGTCTCCGGTGTCGTTGCGAGCGCTTCCTAAACGTCATCCATGCCAAGCACCTGGAAATGGAAGGTATGGCTGTTGATCGGACTCACGGTCCTTTCGGTCTACCTTCTTGTCCCGACTCTTTTTGGCCTCCAAACGCAACGCGAGGAAGCTGAAATTTCGGGAAAAACTCTTCCGTGGTACGTGCATCTCCTTCCTGACAAAGGACTCAATTTGGGCCTCGATCTTCGCGGCGGTATTTACCTTGAATTCGAAGTGGAACTCGACCGCGCCATTGCCAATAAAATTGACCTGATGGTCGACGACCTCAGCCGGAGTTTGAAAAAAGAAAACGTGGCAGTCACAAACATTCGTCAGGACGCCGCTCATCGTACGATCGTCATCGAAGCGGGTGATGCTGAAACCATTGCGGCAGCAAAAACGTTTGTTCAAAAATATTACGACGACACACTGACCGAGGCGCAAGGAACGCCAGATGGGACACAACCGAGTATCACCTTTGCTCTTTCGGAAGCCTATGCCGATTACCTCGATGACCAAATCGTCAAGCAAGCCTTAGAAAAGGTGCGAAACCGCATCGATCGCTATGGGGTCGCGGAGCCATCGATCCATCGGCTCGGTTCAGACCGCATCGCGGTGGAACTCCCTGGCGTTCAGGATCCCGATCGTGCCATCAACCTCATCAAAAAAGCGGGGCAACTCGAATTCAAGATTGTGAACGGCACCAAACCACTCTCGGAATTGGCG
>JACQMA010000230.1 GCA_016203825.1 Deltaproteobacteria bacterium
CACGTGGCGGGATGTTGGAAGTCACGCGTCAGGATTACGTGCGCACCGCGCGCGCGAAGGGCCTGCCGGAAAAAGTCATCGTGATCCGTCACATGATCAAAGGTGGATTGCTTCCCGTGGTCTCCTTTATCGGTCCGGCGGCGGCGTCGCTCCTCACCGGGTCCCTCGTGATCGAGAAGATTTTTGATATTCCCGGCATTGGCCGGCACTTTGTGAACAGTGCGCTCAATCGCGATTACACGATGACGATGGGGATGGTGATTCTCTACGCGAGCTTGCTCCTTGTCTTCAATATCATCGTCGATATTGCATATACGTTTTTGGATCCGAGGATTCGGCATGACTAACCTTGTGGACGTTGAAGAACTCGAAGACGAGATTTCGGAAGAGATCTCGCATGGCGGGCGCGGCGAGCCGAAGAGTATTGAGGCCGGAACGAGTCTCTGGAAGGACGCGTGGTACCGGCTCATCCGCAATCGCGCAGCCCTTGCGAGCGGGATCTACGTCGGCATCCTTGTGGTGCTCGCGATCCTCACGCCGTGGATCACGCCGTACGAATACGACGCGATCAATTACGACGCGATCGGGCAGGCACCGTCGCTCGCCAACCTTTTTGGGACCGACATCCTCGGCCGCGATCTCTTCACGCGCTGTCTCTATGGCCTGCGCATCTCGATCGCGGTTGGCCTCGCGGCAACGCTCGTGAGCTTCATCATTGGCGTGAGCTACGGTGCCATCGCGGGGTACAAGGGTGGCAAGGTCGATGCGATTATGATGCGCGCGGTCGATACGCTCTATGCGCTGCCGTTTATCTTTCTCGTGATCATCTTGATGACGCTGTTTGGGCGCAACCTCATCCTGATGTTTGCGGCCCTCGGTGCGGTCGAGTGGCTGACGATGGCACGCATCGTGCGCGGTCAGGTCCTCTCGCTCAAGAACAAGGAGTTCATCGAGGCGGCACGCTGTGTGGGGACGCGGCCGCGCGCGATTGTTTTCAAGCACCTCATCCCCAATGCCATGGGACCCATTATTGTCTACTCGACCCTCACGGTCCCGGCCATTATCCTCGCTGAAGCTTTCCTCAGTTTTTTAGGCCTCGGTGTCCAGGCCCCCATGGCGTCGTTGGGGTCGCTGTGTTCCGACGGGGCGCAAGGGATGGAGATCTACCCATGGCTCATTATATTTCCAGGAGTTATATTGGCATCTCTCCTTTTTTCCTTGAACTATTTTGGGGATGGTCTGCGTGATGCATTAGATCCACGTATGAGAAGGTAAATGGAACATATTCTCTCGGTAAAAAATTTGAAAACGTCCTTCTTCACCCGTGAAGGCGAGGTCAAGGCGGTGGACGGGATCTCGTTTGACCTCGCGGCCGGGAAGACGCTCGGGATTGTCGGTGAATCCGGTTGTGGCAAGAGTGTCGCGAATCTCTCGATCATGCGGCTCATCCCCGATCCGCCGGGGAAAATCACCGGGGGAGAGGTCTTTTTTGAAGGCAGGAACCTTTTGAAGTTGCCGGAGCCCATGATGCGCGGAGTACGCGGGAATCGAATCTCGATGATCTTTCAGGACCCGATGACATCGCTCAATCCCTTTTTGAAAATCTCGCGGCAGATGACCGAGGTGCTCGAAGAACACCGCGGGCTTTCCGGGGAGCAGGCGCTCAAACAAGCGATTCAAGCCCTGGACGTTGTCGGAATCCCGAGTGCCGCGTCGCGCATTCACGATTATCCGCATCAGTTTTCAGGTGGGATGCGACAACGCGTCATGATTGCGATGGGGCTTTTGTGTCAGCCGAAGATGCTCATTGCCGATGAACCGACGACGGCGCTCGATGTGACGATTCAGGCGCAGATCCTCGAACTCCTGAAAGACCTCCAGGAAGAATTCGGCATGGCGATCATCTTGGTGACGCATGATTTGGGTGTCGCGGCAACGCTCTGCGAAAATATTGCCGTGATGTATGCGGGCCGCATTGTCGAATACGGTTCGACGGATGAGATTTTTGCGAATCCGCGACACCCGTACACGGTGGGGCTCCTCGAATCCGTCCCGCGACTCGATGCGAAGACGACACGCCGATTGAAGACGATTCCCGGTCAACCGCCCGACTTGGTGAACGTTGGGAGCGGATGTCCATTTGCACCACGATGTACGTATGCGATCGATCGGTGTCGGGTGGAATATCCTTCTGCCGAGCGATTTGCTGAGGGGCACTTTTCACATTGCTGGAGAGCGAAGGAAGTGACGGCAAAATCGACATGAATACTGCAC
>JACQMA010000033.1 GCA_016203825.1 Deltaproteobacteria bacterium
GAACGACACGGACTCAATCACATCAGGATAGAGCGTCCCTTGTGCCAGGAAGGTAACCCCAGGGATTTTTTTTGCCTCAGCTTCAAAGACGGTAATGAATTCGCGACCGATGATCTTACGTTTCTGCTCCGGGTCTTCCACGCCGCGAAGGCTTGCGAGAAACCGCTCACTCGCATCAACCACGACAAGCGGAATGTGAAACGCATCGCGAAAAACCCGTTCGACCTTCGCCACTTCGCCCTTGCGCAGGAGCCCATTATCGACAAAGATGCAGGTGAGCTGATCGCCGATCGCGCGGTGAATCAAGACGGCGGCGACCGATGAATCGACTCCACCCGACAGGCCCAAGATGACTTTCTCTTTTCCGATCGTCTTTCGAATCTCGGCAGTCTTCGTTTCCACAAATGACGCCATTGTCCAGGCTGGTGAAATTCCACAGAGTCGGTAAAGAAAATTCGCAAGGAGTGTTTTCCCCTCTGGCGTGTGCACGACTTCTGGATGAAACTGAATGCCGATCAAACGATTGTTCGTATCCGCAATGGCCGCATGCGGTGAATGGTCACTCGCGGAAATGGAAGAGAACCCATTTGGCAATGCAATCACGCGATCGCCATGACTCATCCACACCGACATCGGCCACGTGGTAACACCTTCGAAGAGTTGATGAGCTTCATGAGTGGTCAGCGTTGCCTGTCCATATTCGCGCGTCTGTGATTTTTCGACCTTCCCTCCCAAGAGATGCGCCATGAGTTGCATCCCGTAACAAATCCCCAGCACCGGAACACTGAGGTCAAACAAGGCCCGATCAACGCTCGGCGCCCCCGCTTCGAGGACCGATGCCGGTCCACCGGAGAGGATGATCCCCTTCGGCGCAAACGCACGAATCTTGTCGAGCGACCAGGTGCACGGTTGAATTTCGCAGTAGACGCGGAGTTCTCGCACGCGCCGAGCAATGAGTTGGGTGTATTGGGATCCGAAATCGAGGATGAGAACCTTATTCATGTTCGATTTGGTAATTCGGGGCTTCCTTCGTCACAATGACATCGTGGACATGCGATTCGCGGAGTCCTGCCGACGTGATGCGCAGAAATTTCGTCTTCGTCTTGAGATCGTTGATCGTGCGGCAACCGGCATACCCCATGCC
>JACQMA010000017.1 GCA_016203825.1 Deltaproteobacteria bacterium
AGCTCAACGTCACTAGTCGTGTTCTCTCCTACAGTCATGATTGCCCGTAAAACTGCAGGACCAATATATATAATACACCTATGTAAACAAAATGTCAATATGCCTTTACGAACGAAAATGGACGGGAAAAGTTGCGTGATTTTTTCTGGACACCTGATAGGGCTTTGGATGACCGGGATCAAGTTGCACCCGAAGTCATTTTATTACAAGTGATTCCAAGAGGTTGCAAAGGGAGGAACGTCCCCATGACCAAAATGCGTACGGAATCGGATTCGATGGGAGAGGTGAAGTTACCGGCGGAAGCGCTCTACGGCGCAACGACGAAGCGCGCGATTGAGAATTTCAAGATCAGCGGGCGTCCCTTTCCGTCGCTCTTTATCCAAATGTTGGGCGAGCTCAAACGCGCCGCGGCGATAGCAAACAAGGCGCTTGGACTTCTCGATCCGAAACTCGCTGATGCGATTACGAAGGCTGCGGAAAAAGTTGCGCGCGGGGAATGCCAAGATCACTTTCCCCTCGATGTCTTTCAAACCGGTTCCGGAACGTCCACAAATATGAATGCGAACGAGGTCATTGCGAATCTGGCGAACCTCTCGCTCGGCGGCACGCTGGGATCCAAAAAACCCGTGCATCCGAATGATCACGTGAACAAAGGTCAATCATCAAATGATGTGATCCCGACGGTCATTCATCTGGCAGCACTCCAGGGTATTCAGAAAAATCTTCTGCCCGCACTCAAGTCCCTTGAAAAAGCATTACAAAAAAAGGCGAAGGCCTTTGATGCGATCGTCAAGATTGGGCGTACGCACTTGATGGACGCAACACCGATTCGACTTGGTCAGGAATTTTCTGGCTTCGCGCATCAGATCACCGAGTCGATTGAACGACTTGCACGAGTCCTCATTCCTTTAAGTGAGCTAGCGATTGGGGGAACGGCCGTGGGGACGGGGATCAACACGCATCCCGAATTTTCAAAAAAAGTGTGCGAAGTCTTATCGAAGCGGTTGGGATTTACCGTTCGCGAGGCGCGCAATCACTTTGCAGCACAAGCGGCAAAAGACGCGTGCGTCGAGGCGAGTGGCGCACTGAAAGCAACGGCCGTGGCCTTTATGAAGATCGCCGATGACATTCGGTGGTTGGGGAGTGGGCCGCGTGCGGGTCTCGCTGAAATCATTTTACCTGAGTTACAACCCGGTTCCTCGATCATGCCGGGAAAGACAAATCCCGTGATTCCCGAAGTCGTGTGTCAGGTGGCGGCGCAAGTCATTGGCAATGATGCCGCGATCACATGGGGCGGGGGACTTGCGAAATTTGAACTCAATACGATGATGCCGCTTATCGCCGTGAATCTCCTCGACTCGATCGAACTCATGACGAACGCCGCGAATGTCTTCACTGAAAAATGCATTGCCGGACTTCAGGTGAACAAAAAGCGCTGCGAAGAATTGGTTGAACAAAGCCTCATGCTCTCCACACCACTCGCTCCGCATATTGGCTACGACCGCGCCGCGAAACTTGCCAAGAAAGCTGCAAAGAGCGGCAAGACCATCCGCCAAGTAGCGCTCGAAGAAAAAGTGATGTCCCCCAAAGACCTCGACCGCGTCCTCAACGTCCGCAGCATGACGGAACCACAGAAATGAAAGCCGTTGCGTTCAGTGAACATGGTGGACTTGAGGTCCTCAAGTGGATGGATCTTCCGGATCCAAAACCACAAAACGGGGAAGTTCTCATTAAAGTCGAAGCGTGTGGATTGAATCATCTCGACATCTGGGCACGACAAGGCTGGCCGGGACTCACGATTCCAATGCCACATATCTCTGGCTGTGAAGTTGTTGGAACGATTGCTGAAGTGGGAAAGAATGTTGCCGGTTGGAAAGTGGGTCAGCGTGTCTTGGTTTCTCCGGGGTTGAGTTGCCGTCAGTGTGATCGCTGCAAAGAAGGGCGCGAGAGTCTCTGCCGTGAATTTGGTGTCATGGGCTTTATTCGGCAGGGCGGTTATGCCGAATACACCACAGCGC
>JACQMA010000018.1 GCA_016203825.1 Deltaproteobacteria bacterium
CCCAAATCTGCCGATAACTAAGAAGAAGATGACCCAACCCGTCAAAACGCAGTTGGTGCGAGTCGTTTCGGCCGTTGATGCCGAATCTTATATTGCTGCACATTTTCCCTCCAGCTCTATGGAAATGGCCGATGACGGCACCGTTGCGATTTACGACGCGGTCTCGGGCAGTCTCATCGCTGAAATTTTTCCTGATGGTAGGGCGCATATCTATGACCCTGATGGATCGGTGACGTATGTGGACGCTCACGGTCGCGTTGAAGGACGCGAAGATGTAGCTCTTGCCACTTCACTTCCAGCCGAAAAGATCACTGAATATGTTTTCACTGACGATGAAGTAATCGTCATTGAAGTTGATCGTCGTGTTGCCATCCGACATGACGCCCAACGTTTTGCCGATGAACCACCGACCGTGGTGATCGATGACCCCGTTATTGTGCCGCCCGCAGCTCAAATCGTTGCAACTGAAGATGATGAAATCACTGCGCGTGAAGTTATGCCCGTCGTGGAAGCAGATGAGCGTGGAGATGAAGTTGTTGTGACGCCATCAATGTCCGCTGAGCAGGAAGAAGCGATTATTCCCACCACCGAAGTTGAACTTTCACCAACGGTGGTGTGGTCTGCGGACACTTCTGGAAATGCAGCGGCGGTCTATGGTGCTGGTATGATGGTACGTGAGTTCATCGACGGCGATGAAGTTTCTTCGAATGCCGTCACCCGCGCATCGGATTCCATTGGTCGAATGAACGTTTTGATGGAGCCCGCACTTTTGTCTGGTCCTGATGGTTTTCGACATGCGGTATTTCAGGAGGTGCGTCGAGCAGTTGAACCCGTACTTTTCCCCGTTCACTCTTTAGGCGATGTGGTGACGCTTTCTCGGGGCGAAGAGGGGAGAAACCTGCCATTGATTGGAGGAGATCGCCACGTCGCTCGCGCTCCTCGCGATGACCTCTGGGACATTTCTTCAAGAACGGCTTCGCCCACCCGAGCTGCATCTTTTCGTGAGGGAGTTTCTTTCGATTTCAATGAGGTTGCTCGTGCAGTCCAAAATCAGATTGTTTTCACCGTGCCCGGTACAACTTCCTTCGGAAAATTTGAAGTCGGCTTCGTTGCTGGACAAACAACAATTCCTGTCGTTCGTATAGATGGCGAAGCAAGTAGAGAACGACGTCCATTCGAAGTCGTTGATCCGTCATCGCGCCAAGGCGATCCACCGGATCATCAAGGTTCCGATAAGCGTCATCAATCTGGGTCTGAAGAAGATCAAAATAACGATTTCGAGTGAATTGTTCACATTGTGTGTGGATAACCCTGGGGATGAAGGGGTTTATGACTGAAATGCCTGCATCCAAAGTTGCCTTCGATGGAGTTGCCTCTTTTTCAGGCAACCAATTCTCTTGAAAAACAATCAATTAGAGGAATTGTTTACCATCGTTTCCGCGCGTCCATTTTCAAGATGGTTTTCAACATCTGTGAATAAAGTGGTCGTTTCCGATGTCGTCAGGAGAGTTCAGGATGTTCTCTCAAGTTTTGCTTGAAGATTCTGGAGTTCGGTGAAGTTGGTGGTGAGGATCCGTCGTCGCCGAGTGATATCGAGCCAAGAACTTCGCAAGACACCAAGACTCACAAAACTTTCAACGGCGTTTTTCATATTCCAGCGTGAGATGGCCTCCGGTCGAGCAATATTCCCCAGCAAGAGCATCTTGCCCGCGGTTCGTTCCATAGCGGTCACGACATCACGTTCTTCTTGTGGACCACGAAGGTCCTCGATGGCCTTGAGCGCCGCATCGTAGGATTCTCGAAAATTTTCGACGAGACCGGCATAGGCCTGAATCGTTTCGAGGCCCTCTGCGCGAGCGCGCCAGTGTGTGCCACCCTGCTGGGTGATCGACCCTTGGGATTCAAGGTAGCTGAGGAGTTCGCGGACGCGTTGGTCGGGTGGCGTGTGGGTGCTGAAACGAAATTCATTCGCGAAGAGTTTTTGGAAAAGGCGAAAACGATCAACGATGGTTTCAAACGTAAACTCATGATCACACGTGGTCAAGAAGGAGGCCATCATCCCGATCGAGGCAAAAAAATGAACCGCCCCATTTTTGACAAAGTCGAGATCGAGGCGTCGGTCTTCGGGGATGGCATAGTACGGAGATGTTTCATCGGAATGAAAAAGAATGAGGTGCATTCGAAGAAGCTGACCGAGCCCCTCTTCAATCGCGACGTCAGGATTTTCCCAGAGGCGATCGGCGAGTTTGGATCCCTTCTGGCGAAGGTAGGAAAGGTAGAGGCGTGCCCGCCGCATGACCTCTGCGTGGGTCACGCCACGACGACCATAGGAGAGCAAGGCGGCGGCGGCGATTGCAACGGGGGTTACGACGATATTGCGATTGATTTCGTAGCAAAGGTGATCCGCGATTTTTCCAACGCGTTCACGGAGTGTTCCGATAACATCATCAGCGCGCAGAGGAATTCCAAAGCGAACGTGCACATCGCCGTAACGATGCTTCGGACCTTTCAGATATTTGGCGAGTCGAATGATATCGCTCGGTCGCTCATCGCGTTTTTCGGTTCCACGGAGTTCGGCAGCGTACGACCTCTGTTCAATCACCTGATCATACCCCACGGCGACGGGAACGAACGTGACGTTGGCGATGTTTCCTCGCTCGGCAGCCTCCAAAAGGAGCGTGATCATGCCCATCTTGGGTGGCGCGAGCTTTCCGGTTCGTGAGCGTCCTCCCTCAATAAAGATTTCCTGACTCACGCCAATCTCGAGAAGATGACGGAGATAGGTTTCCAGAACGGCGCGATAAACGATGTTGCCGCGAAACGTGCGGCGAATAAAGTAGGCCCCCCCGCGCCGAAAGATGGGACCGAGCGGCCAGAAGGAAAGATTTCTCCCGGCGGCAACGTGGGGCACCGTCATCTGGTGTTGGTGGAGGAGATGCGAAAGCAGCAGATAATCAATGTGACTGCGATGGTTCGGGACAAAGATGACCGGACACGTCATGGACAACTTTTTCCATTCTTCGATTTTTTGAGCATCAATATAAATGTGATCGAAGAGAGAACGAAAGAGGCGCGTGAGCACGCGGCTGATGAGTTCGATCACCGCAAGATCGACGTGCGCGGCAATTTCGCGAATGTAGCGCGTGGCGAGGAGTTGGAGGTCCCCGAAGGTTTTCTGCTGATCGACGGCAATCTCGACCAATCGTTTTTCGAGGTAAGGGTCGGCGATGACCCGTTCGATCATCCAGCTCCGCCGCGGTGTGCGCAGGCGGCTCGTGATGCTCTGGAACCATCCCCCCATAACGAGGATTCTGGCTTCCCCTTCATTCATTGCAAGTCTTTTCTTCATCCTTGATCGTTCTCCATTGATCCGCTACGTGCACGGGTATGGGACAGATTCGAAGACTTTCTCCCGAACTGGTGGGCAAGATTGCCGCCGGTGAAGTCGTCGAGCGGCCGGCATCGATCGTCAAGGAGCTGATCGAGAACGCCCTTGATGCCGGTGCCCGATCCCTTCGCGTTGATATTGCGGAAGGAGGGAAGACGCGCATCGTTGTGACGGACGATGGAAGTGGCATGGACCCCGATGATGCGCGGTGCTGTCTTGACCGCCATGCCACGAGTAAAGTTCGTTGCGAAGACGACCTCTGGTCGATCTCGACCTTCGGGTTTCGGGGCGAGGCACTCGCGGCGATCGCCGCGGTGTCGAGACTCACGATCGAGACGAAGCTGCACGATACTCAGGTGATTGAAGGAATTCGTGTTCAAGGTGATGGGGCAGGGAACATCGACACCTTCCTTTGCGGTTGTCCTGGGGGCACGCGTGTTGAGGTCCGCGATCTCTTTTTCAATGTTCCGGCGAGACTTAAATTCTTAAAAAGCGAGGCCGTGGAGTACGGTCATATCGTTGAAGCCGTTCAGGCCGCAGCCATTGCACATCCTGAACTTCGTGTTGAGCTTGTTCGTGATGATCGCGTTCAGTGGGTGCTTGCCCCGACATCGCTCGAACAACGTGTTGTCGATACGGTGGGAGCAGAAGAAACATTTCGCTGCTTCGAAGAGACATCGGACGGTATCTCCTGCGCGGGATGGTTGACCACGGGAGAAATGCATCGGCCAACGTCGAAAAATCTCTGGCTTTTTGTGAATCGTCGGCCGCTGCGCGACAAACTCCTCTTGCATGCCGTGACCCACGGTTTCGGAGAGACGCTTCCTCGAGGTCGTTATCCTGTGGGGGCCGTGTTTCTCTCCATCGATCCGCGGAAGATCGATGTGAATGTCCATCCCACCAAACGCGAGGTCCGGTTTGAAAACGGCGGCGCGGTCCATGATTTTGTGGCGAAGGTGGTGAGGAAATCTTTCCAGCAGGCTGTTCAAAAAGGTCCAGCTGCGAGGCCGCCTGAGGAGGCCGGCCGAGTCGTACTCGAAGCGTACGTCGCAGGCCGTGCCGACGAAGGCAACGAAGCAGATGGCCTTTTTCAACAGTCTGCTCTTCCCGTCCGCGTTCTCGGTCAATTGGCCAAAACCTATATCGTCTGCGAAGGGCCGGAAAATTCGCTCGTCCTGTTCGATCAACATGCGGCCCACGAGCGGCTTGGGTTTAACATCCTGAAGCAACAATTTTCTTCCGGAAGTGTTGCACAACAGCGCCTGCTGATCCCACAGCAAGTAGCCTTGAGCCCAGCTGCAGCCGCTCGTCTTCGCGAGTCCATCGATGTTCTACAACGTGCGGGGTTCGAGGTGGAACCATTCAGTGGGACGAGTTTTTCGGTCAAAGCTGTTCCAGCGCTTTTAGGGGATGCCGATCTCTCGTCGCTCCTCGAACAAGTTGCCCATGAACTTGAAGAAGCGGGGAGCAGCAATGCGACCCAGGCGCTCTTCGATCGTCTCTTTTCCGTTGTGGCGTGCCATCGTCAGATTCGTGGTGGAGATACCCTTGCCTCTCAAGAGATGGCAGCACTCCTTCGCGACGTTGAACAACACGGGATTACCCATTGTCCCCACGGTCGACCTGTCCTCATTACTTTTGATCGCGGTGAAATCGAACGCCGCTTCAAACGCACCTAAATGATGAAAACCCTTTCAAAGCCGGATTTCGGAAATGGTGGCCTGTCTGCTCGACCCCCTGCGGCGGTTGCAGTGGCCACCTCCTCGGGGGAATCTCGCAGCGGCCACCATGCATTATGAGCACCGGCCTTGAAGAGGGTTTTCGCATTGTTGTTGTATGCGGACCCACCGCCGTGGGGAAGAGTGCCATTGCGGTGGAGTTGGCGAAACGTTTGAACGGTGAAATTATTTCCGCCGATTCCCGGCAAGTTTATCGCGGTATGGACATTGGAACCGGGAAAATAACGGAGGCGGAAATGCAAGGAGTTCGACATCATCTCATCGATGTCGCTTCACCTCGAAGAACCTATACAGTGACAAAATTTGTTCGCGACGCCGATCGTGCCATTTGCAGTATCGTTCGGCGCGGTAAGGTTCCGATTGTCTGTGGCGGAACGGGTTTTTATATCGATGCCCTCCTGCGCCGAACCATCCCGGCTCCGGTCGCACCGAATCTGCGCTTGCGCAAAAAATTTTCAACGTTGTCGGCTGACGAGTTGTTTGAGCTTCTCCGTCAGCGCGATCAATCGCGTGCGCAAATGATCGATCCCCACAACAAAGTTCGATTGATACGTGCCCTCGAAATCATTGATGCCCTTGGCGCCGTGCCACGTCGTGAAAAGAAAAAATCTCCCTACGAAGCTTTGCGTATCGGCATCACCCTTCCACGAGATGATCTTCGCGCGAATATTGCGCAGCGACTGCATTGGCGATTAGACCAAGGACTCGTCGAAGAAGTGGAGCGATTGCGAAACGAGGGGATCAGCGACACGCGTCTGAATCTCCTGGGGCTCGAGTATCGTGAGACGCTTCGATGCCTTCAGGGAGGGGTTTCCAAAACGATGTTCAACCAACAGCTCACGACGGCGATCTGGAAATACGCCAAACGACAGCTCACCTGGTTCCGGCGGGACACGGGGATTACGTGGTTTGCACCAGGGGATGTTGACGCGATGGAGAAACATTTGACGGCGTATTTTTCGTCGGGCAGATACGCAGGGCGGAGGTAATCGTGGCACGCATTCTGGATGTGAAGGGGAGAGAGATTCTCGATTCGCGCGGCAATCCCACCGTAGAAGTCGAGGTCCATGTCGAAGGTGGGTTCGTTGGTCGCGCGGCGATTCCTTCGGGGGCGTCGACGGGAGTTCACGAAGCGATTGAACTGCGCGATCGCGATGAAACGCGGTATTTGGGAAAAGGGGTCTTGAAGGCCGTCGGCCACGTCCAGTTTGAGATTCGAAAGGCGATGGTCGGGCTTCCCGTCACGGATCAAGAAACCCTTGATCACAAACTCATCGAACTCGATGGAAGTCCCAACAAGTCGCGCCTCGGCGCCAATGCCATCTTGGGGGTGTCGCTCGCAGTTGCCCATGCTGCGGCGAGTGCCAAGCATGTCCCCCTCTTTGAACACATCGCGAGTCTCTATGCCCGCAAACGACGGCTCGCCCTCCCGGTTCCCATGATGAATATTTTGAATGGGGGCGAGCACGCCGATAATAATGTTGATCTGCAGGAATGGATGGTCATGCCGGTCGGGGCCAAGAATTTTCATGAGGCGCTGCGCATGGG
>JACQMA010000027.1 GCA_016203825.1 Deltaproteobacteria bacterium
ATACTTGTCTTCAATCTCCTGCCATGGATTGGGAAGAATTTGTTTGAGTCCCAACGAAATACGCTTCTGATCGAGATCGATATCAAGGACGATCGCATCGACCTCCTGCCCCACCGACAAGACCTTCGAGGGGTGCTTCACTTTTTTGCTCCACGTCATTTCGGAAATATGAATGAGGCCTTCCACGCCATCAGCCAACTGCACAAAGGCGCCGTAGTCGGTCAGACTCACCACTTTGCCATGGACGCGCGAACCGACGATAAAGGTATTTTCGACATCGGCCCAAGGATCAGCGAGGAGCTGCTTGTAGCCCAGGGAAACCTTATTGGTATCACGATCAAACTTGAGGACCACCACGCGAATTTCGTCGCCCACCTTGAAGAGCTCGGAGGGGTGACCAACGCGACCCCACGACATATCCGTCACATGGAGAAGACCATCAATGCCACCGAGGTCCACGAAGACACCATAATCGGTGATATTTTTGACCACGCCATTAAAGATTTGCCCTTCACTCAAATGGGCAAGGGTCTCCGTGCGCATCGACTCCCGCTCCTTTTCCAAGAGGACTTTGCGGGAAAGAACGACATTGCCACGGCGTTTGTTGAGTTTGATGATCTTGAAACGATACGTTTGTCGCAAATACCGATCGAGGTTTTTCGCAGGACGAAGATCGATTTGTGATCCGGGAAGAAAGGCACGAACACCGATGTCCACCGAAAGTCCACCTTTGACCTTGGCGACCACAATGCCTTCGACCTCGCTATCCTTCTCGGCGATTTCAACGAGACGATCCCAGGTGCGCATGGCATCAGCGCGTTCCTTCGAAAGGATCAGCGCCCCTTCATCGTTTTCGAGGCTTTCAATGAGGATGTCGACCTTCTCACCCACTTGCGCGGTCAATTCCCCGCGGGCATTCTTAAATTCTGAAATGGGAACTTCGCCTTCGGACTTGAAACCAATATCCACCACCACGGAATCGCGCGTCACGCGCACGACCTTTCCCTTCACCAGCTCGCCTTCCTTTAGCACCACCCCTTGCATGCTCTTTTCAAACAACTCCGCAAACGGGTTGGCCCGCTGCTTCTCCGTCGGTTCAATATGGACTGGACTCACGCTGTATTCCTCCCTCTTTCTTTTTATTTTTCAGTGCGTTGGAAGACACCGAAGGTGCCTCCCTTAATGGGCACCCTTTTGTTTGTCAAAGGGAATCTTTTGAAAAATTGGGGGGTTAGAACGAAACTGAGCGGGAGACGGGGTTCGAACCCGCGACTTTCACGTTGGCAACGTGACGCTCTACCACTGAGCTACTCCCGCGAAAATTTGGCGACAGCAAATTTTCCCCGAAAAACGTGAACGAAGAACGGTAGTGTCGCCAAATTTCGTTCTTCGTCCACGTTATTCGTTACTTCGGAACAAGAAAACAAAAATCTGTCAAGTCCTTGACCTTCTCCCTATTTCACGAAAGAAACCAATCGTATAATGAAGGCCTGAGGCGGCGGAGAGGACGAGCGATGGGAGCAGGAAGATCCAACCGATTACCTTCCAGTTGATCCCCCAGAACGGGTAGTACAGCAGAAGCGCCAACGTCGAGACCGAAAGACACGCTGACTTATATTTTCCCGCACGGGACGCCGCGATCACAATCCCCTGCTCCACAGCAATTCCACGGAGTGTCGTCACCATGGTCTCACGCACCAAAAAAATGACCACGATCCAGGCGGGCAAATGCTCCAAAGGAATCATCATGATTTGGGCGGTGAGGGTTAAGAGCTTATCCGCCAAGGGATCCAAAAATTTGCCAAACGTGCTCGTGTGTTTCGACCGACGGGCAAGATAGCCATCAAGAAGATCGGAACTCATGGCGACCGCAAACAAAAGAAAGGCCCACAGGGAAAGATCAAAGTGCATCAACACGACCAAGATCGGCAGCGTCGCCATGCGACCGATCGTGATGCAATTGGGAAGACTCAAATAGCGTTCCGGGGCTGCCATGATGGCGAGTTGTGGCGAAGAATGGAGTCCATGTCAAAAGGATTCACCTGAAAAGAATTGCTTGCACGGGATTCTTCACTGGGCTCAGAATGACAACGTATGAACGATACGTTCGATCACTTGGTCTTGGGAAGCGGTATTGCGGGACTTGCCCACGCGCTGACCCTTTCCCGTCGGGGTTCCGTTGCCATCGTCACGAAGCGCGAGGCCAAAGAGACCTCGACGGCTTACGCCCAAGGCGGCATCGCCGCGGTCATGAGTTCAACCGATTCCTTTGAGCAGCATGTCGCCGACACGCTCTCTTCCGGATGCGGACTGTGTCATGAAGACGTCGTCCGCATGGTCGTGGAAGAAGGTCCCCGACACATTCGGCGGCTCATCGAGTGGGGTGTCCATTTTACGGCTGGTGAGCAAACCCCTTTTGATCTGACGCGAGAGGGAGGACACGGCGAGCGTCGCATCCTTCACGCGGGCGACTCGACCGGTCGCGAAATTGAGCGTGCCCTCCTTGCGGCCGTCGCCCAAGAACCCAACATCACCCTCCTGGAACACCACATGGGCATCGATCTGATCACCGCAAACCATCGCTGTGTTGGAGCCCATATCCTCGACACGCAAACAAACGACGTCCACACGATTGCCGCAAAAACGATGCTGCTCGCGACCGGTGGTGCGGGAAAAGTTTACCTCTACACGAGCAATCCCGACATCGCCTCGGGAGATGGACTCGCCATGGCGTATCGCGCGGGAGCGAAGGTCGCGAATCTCGAATTTGTGCAATTTCACCCGACGTGTCTCTTTCATCCTCAGGCGAAATCATTTCTGATCTCGGAGGCCGTGCGCGGTGAAGGCGGCATCTTGCGCACCGTACGCGGCGAACCGTTTATGAAGCGCTACGACCAACGAGGCGAACTTGCTACCCGCGATATTGTCGCCCGTGCAATCGACACGGAACTCAAAACCCATGGTGACGACTTTGTCCTCCTCGACATCAGCCATAAGCCGGCGGCGGTCATTCGCGAGCGATTCCCGATGATTCACGAAACCTGTCTCCGTTATGGCATCGACATGACGCGCGAACCGATTCCCGTCGTCCCCGCGGCACATTATTTTTGTGGCGGTATCCAAACTGATGCCTGGGGACAAACATCCCTCCCGGGACTTTTTGCCGCGGGCGAAGTCGCCGCGACGGGGCTCCACGGCGCGAATCGTCTCGCCTCCAATTCGCTGCTCGAGGCGGTCGTCTTTGCGACACGCTCGGCAGACAAGGCGGCCCAAGACGCGCGCCACTCTTCCCATCGTCCCCTTCCACCGTGGGATAGTCTCGGCACGACCAACAGCGACGAAGAAGTCGTGATCACTCAAAACTGGGACGAGATCCGCCGCACGATGTGGAATTATGTGGGCATTGTGCGATCAACGAAACGCTTGCTGCGTGCAAAAAAACGCATCGATCTGCTGCAGGATGAGATTCGCGAATACTACTGGAACTTTCGTGTCACCAAGAACCTCCTGGAACTGCGCAACCTCGCCCTCGTCGCCGATCTCGTGATCCAATCGGCCTTGCTCCGCAAAGAAAGCCGCGGGCTTCATTATACGATTGATGAGCCTGAGCAGAAGGAAACGTACCGAAGCGATACGATCCTATCGAACCCGCCAGGAAAGGGTTGATGTCCCCAAGACACTTTGAAGTGTGAGTTTGGTACGGCCACCCAAGTCTGTCTTGGGAAACACGACGCGATACGTACGCGACCAGCGATCGACGTACGGGTACATCACGGAGATGTATGGCGAAACGGGAATCATTTCGATCGAGGTCGGACGAAGCTCTTCCCCCTGGCTCGTCGTCAGAATAACCTTCCAAAATGAATCCGGTTGCAAGCTGAACTCCTTGGCTTCATCGTGGGCATAGAGGGCTACAAAAAATTCCCACGTTTCCGCTTGGCGCTTTTCCGCTTCGGCGACCCATCGTGCGGCCTCGATCGGACCTAAGTGGTTGACCTCGATATGTCGTTGCTCGTGAGCGTGACGGTAGGTGTCCGTAAAGAGAGATGCACGCCAAATGAGTTTGGCGTCAAAATTCTCGGCGGTATAGATCCGCCCACGCTCCGTCACCTTCCGCAGCTCACCACGATAACTCGCCGCTTCACTCGCAGGAACAAAGGCAAGGAGAACGGTCAGTATGATTACAGAGACGATAGTGGTACGGAAAGCGGTTGCCATACGGACTCCTGTGGTGATGTGGTGACGGATGGACGAGTGCTGCGATCGCGAAGACAAAGTTCCAACCACTGTTCCATATCGGAAAGGACCGGCGTGATGTCGCCTTCCGAAAAAAGATCATGACCCCTGTTGTCGTAAATCATCAGCTGATTGCCCGGCAGAGCCAAACGCGAAAAGAAATCACGCGTTCCCTGGAAAGAAGCATGACGATCATCGTGGCCATGGAGCAGCAGCAGCGGAAGACGAAGTCGATACCCCAAGGGCATCAGGAGCGCAGTCACACGTGCAATCTCGCGAGAGGTTCGAAGCGTCATCGATGAAAGGACATTTCGATCATCCGGAAGATTGCGTGCGGGAAGCCACGTACTGGCGAACGAACGCTTCGGCGCAATGACGGCCAGTTTCTCCGCCACGCGTTCCTTCCAGCGAGGCAACACCATGAGCGGCCGAAGGGGCAAGGACGCCGCAACTACACCACTCACCCCACCTCGCTCGACGGCATACCACAAGGCCATGAGGGCCCCGACACCATGACCAATGAGATAGACCGGTGTTCGGGGGAGGAGACAGGCTTCGGAAGCTCCAATGATTTCGGCGAGGTCGTCGAGCCACGTTTCAAAGTGGTCAACATCACCCGATCGCCCACCGCTGCGACCGTGGCCGCGCTGATCGTACAAGGTGATCGCGCAACCGCGACGTGAAAAATAATCGATCAAGGACCGTTGACGGCCGGCATGGTCACCGATGTCGTGGATGTAGATAAGAAGCGCGCGCGGATCGCGTGGAATCCAACGCTCGAAGACATACTCTGTTCCGTCACGAAAAACCGCACGCTTAATGGCAATATCTGTTTCCACGGTATTGAAGATGTAGCGGATTAGTTTGATTCGCGCAACAATTGTTCCATGAGCTCACGTTGCCGCTTGCTGAGTTTTTTGGGCGTCACCACGACAAATTGAATCACCTCGTCGCCGCAGTGACCATTGCGGACATTCGGGAATCCTTTCCCCTTGAGTCGCACTTCATCGCCATGTTGCGTCCCCGGCGGAATCCGAACCTGCGCGTCACCTTCGAACGTCGGCACGGTGATCGTCGCGCCGAGCGTGGCTTGCGGAAACGAAATCGTCGCGCGACACACAACATCATCGTCGCGGCGTTCAAAAAAATCGTCCGGCTCGACATGCACCATCACATAGAGATCGCCCGCGGGACCGCCATGATACCCTTCCTCCCCTTCATGACGAAGACACAGGCGCATGCCATCTTCGATTCCCGCCGGGATGCTCACAGTGAGCTTTCGCGTCCGTCGCACACGACCTCCACCGCGACAATCGGGGCATGGCTTTTCGATCTTCTGCCCTTCACCGCGACAGTGAGGACACGTCGTCTGCAGAACAAAGAACCCCTGGCGTTGGGTCACCTGTCCCGTTCCGGCACAGGCAAGACAGGGGATGGTTTTTGAACCCGGCGCCTGGCCGTTTCCATGGCAGGTGTCACAGGCACCTTCCTTGGTAAGGCTCACTTCTTTTTTGGTCCCGCTCGCTGATTCGCGGAACGTGATCGTCACATCGTGGCCCACATCACGACCCGCCGCCGTACGACTGCGACGACGACCAGTCGCACCACCAAAACCCGTGAAACCCCCGCCAAAAAATTCCTCAAAGAGGCTCCCAAACGACGAAAAGACATCGGAAACATCGGTAAACCCTTGAAACCCTTGTCCCGCAAGGCCTTGATGTCCATAGCGGTCATACAGTTCACGCTTTTGCGGGTCCGAGAGAACTTCATAGGCCTCTGAGGCCTCCTTAAAGCGCTCCTCGGCCTCTTTGTCTTCCGTGTTTCGATCGGGGTGATACTTGAGGGCCATCTGTCGGTAGGCCTTTTTGATCTCGGACATGTGGGCCGAGCGTTCGACCCCCAAAACATCATAATAATCGCGGCGAATCATAGATGGATGGACTCCTCCGGCGCTCGAAATGGGGCTCAGCACATCGAATGTCAAGAAAGATCAAGGCTTTGACTTGACTCTTTGACCTCCACCACCCATATGAGCGGCGCCAAAGGAGAAGACTATGGGAAAAATGATTGGAATTGATCTTGGAACAACGAATTCGGTCGTCGCCGTCATGGAAGGTGGCGAGCCGAAAATTATCACGAATCAAGAAGGTGGGCGCACAACGCCGTCGATTGTGGCCTTCACCAAAGGCGAAATTGTCGTCGGTCAGGCGGCCAAACGCCAGGCGATCACCAACCCCGAAAACACGGTCTACTCGATCAAGCGCTTCATGGGGCGAAAATTTGATGAAGTGGGCGAAGAGATCAAAATGGTCCCGTACAAAGTCGTGCGGTCCTCCAACAACGACGCCCAAGTGAGCATTGGCGACAAAACGTTGCCACCGCCCGAGATCTCGGCGCACGTGCTCCGCAAACTCAAGCTCGCCGCTGAGACGTATCTGGGCGAAACGGTGACCGAAGCCGTGATCACGGTCCCCGCCTACTTTAATGATAGTCAGCGACAGGCAACGAAAGATGCGGGCAAAATTGCCGGTCTCGATGTGAAACGCATCGTCAACGAACCGACAGCCGCCGCCCTCGCCTACGGACTCGACAAGAAAAAAGACCACACGATCGCTGTCTTCGATTTCGGCGGTGGGACGTTCGATATTTCCATCTTGGAAGTTGGCGAAAATGTCGTCGAGGTTCATTCGACCAATGGCGATACGCATCTCGGCGGCGACAACATCGATCAGCGTTTGATCGAGTACCTTGTGGCCGAGTTCAAAAAAGATCAGGGGATCGACGTCAGTAAAGATAAAATGGTTCTGCAGAGACTCAAGGAAGCCGGGGAAAAAGCGAAGATTGAACTCTCGTCCGTCGTGGAAACCGAAATCAACCTGCCCTTCTTGACGGCCGATGCCTCGGGACCAAAGCACATGAACATCAAGTTGACGCGTGCCAAATTCGAAGCACTCGTCGATGACATCCTTCAAAAAACGGTTGAACCGTGTCGCAAAGCCTTGAGCGATGCCGGCAAAAGTGCCTCGGACATTCATGAAGTCGTGTTGGTCGGTGGTTCCACGCGTATTCCGAAAGTCCAAGAAATCGTCCGCAAGTTTTTTGGTCGCGAACCCCATCAGGGAGTGAACCCCGATGAAGTCGTTGCCGCCGGTGCCGCTGTCCAAGCGGGCGTTCTTGCCGGTGACGTGAAGGACATGTTGCTCCTTGATGTCACGCCTCTCTCGCTCGGCATTGAAACACTTGGCAGTGTTATGACGAAACTCATTGAACGCAACACCACAATTCCAACACGCAAGAGTCAGGTCTTTTCAACTGCAGCAGACAATCAAACATCGGTCGAAGTCCACGTCCTGCAGGGTGAGCGCGAGATGGCGGGTGACAATCGGACGCTGGGTCGATTTCACTTGGAAGGTATTCCGTCTGCACCGCGTGGTGTTCCCCAAGTGGAAGTCACGTTCGACATCGACGCCAACGGCATCGTCCACGTCATGGCGAAGGATATGGCGACGAAAAAAGAGCAGAAGATTACGATTACATCGTCATCGGGCCTCTCGAAAGAAGAGATCGAGAAACTCGTCCGGGCCGCCAAGGAACATGAGTCGGATGATAAAAAACGTCGCGAGGAGATCGAACAGCGCAATCAAGCTGACAGTCTCGTCTACGCCACCGAAAAATTGATCAAAGAGAATAAAGAAAAGATTAATGCGGACGAACTCAAGAAAATCGAGGAAGCGCTGGCCGCCTGCAAAAAGGCAATCGAAGGAAAAGAAGCGGCTGAAATCAAGCGAACCATGGACGCCTTGATGCAAGCCTCACATAAAGTTGCCGAACAGATGTATAAGGAAGCAGCAGCCAAAGCTCCGGACTCCGGCAACGGCGCCACCCCTCCCAACTGCGACGTCCCCAACTGCTGGTGGTGGCACTCCTATAACGTGGGCATCCCGCCCCAGCCCATCATAGACTTCAGCCTTTACAAGAGCTCCGCCCA
>JACQMA010000020.1 GCA_016203825.1 Deltaproteobacteria bacterium
CACTTCGTGTTCAATCGGATCTTCAATGGAAATGATGTTTTTATCTTGGGAATTGATGCGACCAAGGGCTGCGTAGAGCGTCGTGCTCTTCCCCGAGCCGGTGGGACCCGTCACCAAAAGAATGCCGTGGGGTCGGGTGATGAGCTGTTCGAAACGTTTTCGTTCATCATCCTGAAGCCCAAGTTCTTTGAGACCTAAAATCCCACCTTGGCGAAAGAGCCGAAGAACGGCCTTTTCCCCGTGAATGGTGGGATACGTGGACACGCGTATATCGACTTCATGTCCGGCAACCTTCACGCGCACGCGGCCATCTTGGGGGACTCGTCGTTCGGCAATATCCATGGCCGACATCACCTTGATGCGCGAAACAACAGGGAGGTGCATGCTCTTGGGCAGCATCATGCGTTCTTCCAGGACACCGTCGACACGCGTGCGGATGCGCAGCGTGGCCGATTGCGGCTCAATGTGAATGTCGCTCGCCCCCTCGGCGACCGCCGACTGCAGGATCGCATTGACTTGGGCGACGACCTTCGCCCCCGCCGCCATTTCCTTGAGACGCTCGGCAGCTTCCTCTTCACTCTCGACACCGTACTGGAGGACTTCCACATCGCTGTGGACCTCATTCACACTAAACTCGTGGTAGTGGTCGTGTTGCAGACGTTCAATTTCGGGGGTTGACGCCAGGACCGGATTGATCTCGAGTTTCAAGGCATCGCGAATCTCATCCAGGGCAAAGACTTGAAGCGGATCGGACATCGCGACCGTCAAGACGTCCTTTTCGCGGCGCAGGGGAACCAACTGGTATTTTTTGGCAACGCTTGCCGGAACGAGTTTGATGAGGTCCGGATCGAGCGAATGACCATTGAGTTTCACGACGGGGATGTGGAGCGTCTCGCTCAAAAAACGCAGCAGCTGCTCTCGATCCACAAAGCCGCGCTTCAAGAGAATCTGGCCAAGGTTTCCGCCGAGATTTCGCCGCGCCTCCTGGACCACGAGCAACTGGTCGTGGGTAATCATCCCCCCATCGACCAAGCCCTGCACGATATCCTTGAACCCCGTCGTTGGTGCGGCGTGTGCCATGAGCTTTATGATACCAAGTAAGGGCGTAACCCGTCAATAAATCGGGTATTATTCATTTGACGGCGGTTATGGAGCCCAGTACGTACCCTCCCCATGGCACGCACGCTCAAACAGCTCCTCACGCTCGCAGTGGAACGAAAGGCCAGTGATCTCCATCTCAACGTCGGTGTCCCCCCGACGCTTCGTATCGACGGAAAACTGGTGAGTGTCGACTCCACCCCCTGTACCCCCCAAGAGACCCAAACGATCTGCTTCGAGTGTCTGAATCAGGATCAGACCTCGCGCTTGGACAATGATCGCTCGATCGACCTCTCGTTCGGTCTTGAAGGCATTGCGCGTTTTCGCGCAAATATTTTCTGGTCCCTCGATAACGTGGCCGGTGCGTTTCGCGTCGTCCCGTATGCGATCCCGACACCGGAAGACTTAGGCCTCCCGGCAACGGCCGTGAAGCTTGCGGATAAGCCCCGCGGCTTGGTGCTGGTCACGGGTCCGACGGGATCGGGAAAAACAACGACGCTTGCGGCCCTCATTCAGCACATCAATCAAGCGCGCGCAGAACATATTCTGACGATCGAAGATCCGATCGAACTCCTCTACGAACAAAACAAAAGTATCATCAATCAACTCGAAGTGGGACGCGACGCCAAGAATTTTGGTCAGGCCCTGAAGTACACCCTTCGGCAAGACCCGAACGTCGTGTTGATCGGTGAGATGCGTGATTTCGAAACGATTCAGAGTGCGATCACGATTGCGGAGACAGGGCACCTCGTGTTTGCGACCCTGCACACCAACACGGCGACGCAGACGATCGATCGCATCATTGATGTCTTCCCACCCAATCAGCAACCGCAAGTGCGCACACAACTTTCGTTTATTCTCGAAGGTATCTTGTGTCAGCAACTCTTGCCGAAAGTTGGCGGCGGACGCTCCCTCGCCCTGGAAATCTTGATCCCCACGCCGGGGATTCGCAATTTGATCCGCGAGGGGAAAACGCATCAGCTGGTTTCCCAGATGCAAATGGGACAGCAGCAAAGCGGCATGATGACGATGGATCAAGCCCTGGGGCTCCTCGTGAAACGCAAACAGGTCGAACAGCAGGATGCGCTCGCACGGTGCGTCAACACAGAAGACTTTCTCAAAATGGTGAACTAAGGAGTTCTCTATGTCCGGTCATTCCAAGTGGGCGTCGATCAAACACAAGAAGGGAGCCGCCGATGCAAAAAGAGGAAAAGTTTTCTCGAAACTCATCCGCGAAATCACGGTTGCCGCACGCAGCGGGGGTGGTGATCCCGGGGGCAATCCACGGCTTCGAACCGTCCTGGACAAGGCGCGTGCAGCCAATATGCCCCATGATAACGTCACCCGTGCGATCAAACGCGGAACGGGTGAGCTTGAGGGTGTGGCGTACGAAGAAGTAATGCTCGAAGGGTACGGTCCCGGGGGAACGGCGGTCCTCGTGGAACTCCTCACCGATAATCGCAACCGCACGGTTTCGGAAATTCGTCATATTTTTACGCGGCAGAGTGGCAATCTCGGCGAAGTCGGATGCGTCGGGTGGATGTTCACCAAACGCGGCGTGCTCACGTTCCCCCTCTCCGTCGGCGAAGATGCGTTGATGGAATGTGCGCTCGATGCGGGGGCTTTGGATATTCAGCAGGATGATCTCGCCTTCACGGTCACGACGGCACCGGAAACTTTAGAACAGGTGAAACAAGCGTGCATCGCGAAAAAACTCGTTCCGACCGAGGCCTCGATCACGATGTTCCCCTCGTCAACGGTGAAGATCGAAGGATCCGATGCCGAACGGATGCTCAAACTCCTCGAAGGACTCGAGGACCACGATGATGTCCAAAACGTCTACGCCAACTTCGACATCGATACGAAGACGATGGAGAAACTGGCGTCGTAAAACCCATGATTGTTCTCGGGATTGACCCAGGCAGTCGCACGACCGGCTATGGCGTTGTTCGCGCCGAGGGGAATCACCTCACCCATATCGACAATGGCGGCATCCAGCCCAAGGCGGGCCTTTCACTTCCCCAGCGACTGCGCGCGATCCATGACCACCTCGCATCACTTATTTCGACGTTCCATCCCGAAATCGTTGCCCTCGAGGACATTTTTGTGGCAAACAATGCAAGAAGTGCGATGGCTCTGGGACATGCCCGTGGGATTGCGATGCTCGCGGCGGACCAGGCGGGGCTTGAAGTCAGTTCCTACACGCCGAGCCAAGTGAAACTCGCCGTCGTCGGATTCGGTGGAGCGACGAAACAGCAGATTCAGGAGATGACACGCATGATGCTCAAACTCCCCGAAGTCCCGCAGGAAGACGCCGCCGACGCATTGGCGGTGGCACTCTGCCATTGTCAGAGTGCGGGGTTTGCGCATCGAGTGAAGCAAGCGGAAGGGAAACGATGATCGCGCTGCTCACGGGAACGCTCACGGAAAAATATCCCGATCACTGTATCGTGGATGTCGGCGGCGTTGGGTATCGTGTCGATATTCCGGTCTCGACGTTTACCAAACTCCCCGAACTCAACACAACCGTGGCCCTCCACATCCACACGCACGTCCGTGAAGATCAATTGGCCCTCTTCGGATTCCTCAATGCGCACGATCGTACCCTCTTTCAGCGTTTGATTGCCGTCGCTGGCGTTGGTCCCAAGACGGCACAGTCGATCCTTTCGGGGATTCCGTCCGAAGACCTCGTGAGTGCCATCGGTCGGGAAGATGCGGCACGCCTCACGACGATCCCCGGTGTGGGACGCAAAACGGCCGAACGCATTATCGTGGACCTCAAAGACAAGCTCGCGACCCTGACGACGACACTGCAAGTTCATCCGGTCTCGTCGGAATACCAGGATGCCTGTCATGCCCTGGTCAACCTTGGCTACACGCGCGATGTCGCGGAGAGGGCACTCAAAAAAGTGACGGCCTCTGACACTCCGGCACTTCCCGATATGATTCGACGGGCATTGAAAGAATTGGCGCAATTATGACCATGGAACCACAACTGATCACGACTCCCATTCTGAACGATGACGAGCGCGCGACCGATGCACAACTGCGCCCGCTCTCGCTTGCCGAATACGTGGGCCAGGAGCCGATCAAGGAGCGGCTGGCTCTCTTCATCGAAGCGGCGAGACAACGCAAAGAACATCTTGATCACGTCCTCTTTTCGGGACCACCGGGACTCGGGAAGACAACACTTGCCACGATCATCGCACGCGAGCTCGACGTCGATATCACGACAACGTCGGGCCCAGCGATCGAACGCCAAGGTGATCTCGCGGCCATTCTCACGAACTTGAAAGACCGCGACGTTTTGTTTATCGATGAAATTCACCGCTTGCCGCGTACGGTTGAAGAAATTTTGTACCCCGCGATGGAAGCCTTCCAGCTTGATTTGATTGTCGGTCAGGGACCAAGTGCAAAAACGATTCGTCTGCCGCTGCCACGATTTACGCTGATCGGGGCCACAACACGATCGGGGCTGCTCTCGGGGCCGCTGCGCGATCGCTTTGGGGTGCAGGCACGACTCGATTTTTATCCGCCCGAAGACTTGATGCGCATCGTCACGCGATCGGCAAAACTCCTCAACATCCCCATTCACGAGAACGGTGCCACCGAGATCGCATGTCGTTCGCGTGGCACACCGCGGATTGCGAATCGCCTGCTGCGGCGTGTGCGCGATTTTGCACAGGTGCGCGCCTCCAATCGCATCACGCTCGAGGTCGCGCACGAGGCCTTGCACCTTCTTGATGTCGACGAGCGCGGCTTCGATCCGATGGATCGTAAAATTTTGCTGACGATCATCGAAAAATTTCAGGGCGGACCGGTCGGGGTGGAAACACTCTCGTCGGCAATCAGTGAAGAAAAAGGAACCATCGAAGACGTCTACGAACCGTTTCTGATTCAGTGCGGTTTTCTCGATCGCACTGCCCGCGGGCGCGTGGCAACACCGCTCGCCTTTGCCTACTTCGGCAAACCCCATCGCGATCAGCAGCTCGGACTTTTGAAATGATGTCGCTTCGGCGATTGCTCGATCTTCTCACACCGGCACGCGTGGCCATCACCATCGCCGTGGGGTTCTTCGTCTGGTTCTTTCTGCTCGGCGATCAGGGTGTCGTCAATCTTCGCAAACTCCTCGCCATGAAAGAACGACTCCTCAATGAACAGCACACCTTAGAACGCGACATCAAGGACATGACCCATCAAAAAGAGCTCATGAGCGACCCCGCCAATCTCGAAATGGTCATCCGCAAAGAACTTGGCGCCATCAAACCCGGTGAAGTGATTTTTGAACTCACCCCCGAAAAACCCGCACAAAATCCCTAAAAAAGATTGCCCACCGCATACAGGGGAATGGTGGTCACCTTTTCTCGTTGTGAGAAGGGTTCAGCGGAAATTTTGAGGGCACCGGGAACAACGGCTTCTCTTTCCCTCATAAAAAGGTACAGGCTCTTTATTTTCGTCCCACGAGCACTTTTGACCTCGATCGGCCAAATCGCGTTCTCTTTTTCGATGACAAAATCGACTTCGGCCATTGAGGACTTCGCCTCGCGATGCCAATAAAAGAGCTTTGGGTGGTCATTGACCTTCGTGTACGAAACAATCTCCTGGGCCACGAATTGCTCGGCAAGCGGACCACGATTTGCCAACAAAACCTTCTGCTCTAAAAAGAGTTGAGAAAGATTTAAACCCAACATACGGAGTGAAAGACCGATGTCCACCAGGAAGACTTTGAATCTATTTTCTTTGACCTGAGAACCCAAGGGAATGCCGTGAGCAGAAGTGTGAAAGGTCCGATAAACAAGACCGGCACCTTCCAAGAGTTCAAGCGCTGTTTTGAGATCACGTCCATGACTTTCGGCGTCGATGTGCGCGTATTTGAATTTTTGACCGAAGAGACGCGGGATCCCCTCGAAGACCCGCCGAAGATGCTCGGTTTTTGCACGTGACGCGTATTTATAAAAATCTTCCCGAAAAGTCCCGATCAGTCTCGATTGAATACGTTCGCTTTCGGCAAGATCTCTCATTTGAAGATAGGCGTGCACGACTTCTGGCATTCCTCCCACCAAACAATACATTCCGATTTCTTTCAGGAGGAGTTCGTGAACGGCCTGGGGGAGAGGCCGTTCGGTATCTGCTCGACGAATCGCCTCCACAAGATCTTCTCTCTTCAGAGCTAAAAGGTATTCCTCAAAGTTCAAGGGAAAGAGATACAAGAACTCGATCCGTCCCACGGGAAAGCTCAACTCCCGAATCGTGAATTCGAGCAGAGAGCCACAGCCAATGACATGGAGTTGAGGAAGTTCCTCTTTGAAGTAACGCAAAGCCAGAAGGGCTTCTTTGGAATATTGGATTTCGTCCAAAAAAAGAAGTGTTTCACCAACGACAATCTTTTTTCCGCTGACAAGAGCGATAGCTGACAGGAGCTCTTGCGGCTTTCCAAACAATTCCTGAAAGGGTTGACGGAATTCCGGGTGGGATTCGAAATTGATTTCAACAAACGACGAAAAAGATTTTGCATATTCTCGCACGAGCCAGGTCTTTCCCACCTGCCTCGCACCACGAATGAGCAAGGGTGTCCGGTTTGGCGCCTTGCCCCAGACTTCGAGCCGTAAAAGAGATTTTCTCCTCATATATCTGTATATTATCCATAATATGGAAAAAATACAAGG
>JACQMA010000021.1 GCA_016203825.1 Deltaproteobacteria bacterium
ACGACAATGACATCAACCCCGGCCTTCAAAAGCATCTCGGCCCGTTCCACATCCGTTGGACTTGCACCGATGGCGGCCCCCACCCGGAGCCGCTGCAGGTGATCCTTCGTCGCTCGCGGATATTTGCGAACCTTTTTCAAATCGCGCGACGTCATCATCCCCTTCAATTGGAATTGACCATCCACGAGCGGTAATTTTTCAACGCGATGACGATGCAGAAGTTCACGCGCCTCATTCAGGGAAACACCGAGTGCGGCAGTCACAAGTTTCGCCGCCGGAGTCATGACCTCACGCACTTTTCGAGAGAGGTCTTCTTCGAATTGACGATCACGATTGGTCAGCATCCCTACAAGTCGATCGCCCTCCACAACGGGAAAACCAGAAATCCCTGAGGCTTCGGCCAACGCGGCAACTTCCCCAAGCGTCTGATCGGGCCGAATGGTGACGGGTTCACTCACGACACCGCTTTCATACTTTTTGACCTTGGTGACTTCGCTTGCCTGTCGGTCTGGTGACCAATTTTTATGAAGGATTCCGAGGCCACCTTCTTGGGCCATGGCAATCGCCGTCGCCGCCTCGGTCACGGTATCCATCGCGGCCGAAAGGAGTGGAATCCCTAATGTGATCTCAGGCGTGAGCTTTGTCGCAACATCGCAATCTTTGGGGAGACAGTCCGAACCCGCGGGGACGACGAGAACGTCGTCAAACGTGAGTCCTTCTTGAATCGGCAGGGCCAACATTGCGGGACCCTATAGAATCGACCCCTCAACTGTCAAGATACAAAAATGCTCTTTTCACCGAACATCCGTGACCACAGTAAACACGACACGACGGTTTTTGGCGAGCTGTTTCGGTGTTCTCCCCTTCACCACGGGACGTAAGGAACCATAGGCGATCGGAACGAGTTCTGCATCCTCACGGACACCGTTGGCCTTCATATACTGGATCACCGCATGGGCGCGCGCTTCCGAGATCAGCATATTGGCATCGCGCGTCCCGCGTTCATCGGCGTGACCACCGATGCGGACACGATGAATCCACTTTTCGCGATTGATCGCTTCGATCACCTGATCGATGGCGACCTTGGCATTCTTTGAAAGCCTCGTGCTGTTGAAATCAAAATAGACCGGCTTCAGCGTATAAATCTCGCCACCCGTATACGTCGAGACTCCACCATCCGGACAGCCATCGGCATCCGCAAAATCGTTGAGGTCCTCCGGTTCATTGGGACAGTGATCCTTAAAGTCGTTGATCCCATCCAGATCGCTATCCTGTTTGGCGAGCCGCGCAATGAGGGCCCACTGATCTTCTTGATAGGCGCCACGGAGTTCAAAGTATTTGGGACACGCCGGATCATCGATGCCTGGCTGATACTGATCCATCGATGCGGGACAAAGGGACGCCAAAGACACCGCACTCGAAAGATCATAATACTTAGGACACCCGAGGTCATGGATTTGAGGATTAAATTCATCGGGGTTGGGTGGACAACGTTGTCCCATCTCCGCTGCCGACAACGTCACAATGCTCATGACTTCGTCCGGGGTGTAGGACTCTCCCAGCACAAAAACTTTTTGACACGCGTCGTCGTGGACTCCCGCTTGATAATCCTCTGGTGGAGGACACCGAAAATACAAATCCGAGAGTTCACTCAACTCATAATACTTGGGACATGATTCATCATTGACGCCCGACTGGTACTGCGCCGGATCCGACGGACAGTTTTCGCGCAGCGTATAATATTGTTCCGGGGTCAACGATGCCTTCTTGGCAAACACGAGGGCCTCGAGTTCGCGATCGCGTTTCGCATACTTTTCGGGATTGTACCGATAGGTCGCAGCCAGTACCCCTCGAACCCTTGCACCTCCCAAACCGCACACAAAACACGTCCCCCCACCGGCTCGGATCGTTACCCCAGTTTCGCCGATGTCGTAGAGAACTCCTCCCATCGCCTCAATCGGTGTTACATCGCGATCTTTAAAAAAATTATCGAGTGCGGTCGTGCCATTGCCTTCGGCAAAGACCACGAGATCGCGTGTCACCCAAACATTACTTCCCACCCCTGCCAGGAATCGATGCGTATAATCGACATTACGAAACAGGACGTGACTGCCCCCTTGATAGCCGGCGTTCAGGGTGAGCCCCCATCGCCGCAACGGATAGCCTTCGAGGACAACCTTTGCGCCACCACCAAACGTGTCATCACCGGTAAAGGTCGCCGTCTTTCCCGTTGGTGCTGTTCCAAAAGGAATAACGGCAATGCCGACGGGAAAACGGCGCGGGTCAAGGATCCTCACTTTGAACTGAGCGGTGACATCTCCCATACTGAACTGATTACTGGTCCCCGGTCCTGGAATGGTTGCCGGACTTTGAAAAGAATTCAGGAGAAAGACAGGAGCATTGACGCCAAATTCGAGAAAATCAAAAAGACCAATCGCCCCAACAAAATGGGCGGCGAGGGCTTGATCGATCACTCCCTGAATACGTGCATTCGTCGTGGTATTTCGAATTTCGATGGGGCGGTATCCGTAGGAAAAAACCTCCCCGACCTGAAATTGGAATGGATACAGGGTCTGCGTCCCCTCGAGCATGAGGTAGGTGTTGCGACCGGTTGCGGGATGAAAAAAAGTGCCATCGAATGTCGTGGATACGGCAAATGCAGATGTGGCTGCCGTCGTGACCGCGGCGACCATCCCCCATCGGAGCCATCGAAAACGAAC
>JACQMA010000048.1 GCA_016203825.1 Deltaproteobacteria bacterium
CAGGATCCCGATGTCATCATGGTGGGCGAAATCCGCGATCGTGAAACCGCCGACATTACCATTCGTGCCGCCATCACGGGTCACCTCGTTTTTTCAACGCTGCATACCAACACGGCGATCGGTGCAATCACACGACTTCATGATTTAGGGGTGGAACGTTTTATGACGGCCTCAGCAGTCATCGGACTCATTGCGCAGCGGCTTATTCGGTGCATCTGCCCTTCCTGTGCTGAACCGGCAACGGTGGATCCGGAAAAGCGTTCGGCACTGGGGATCCCGATCTCGGCGAAAGTCATGCGTGGGCGCGGATGTCCGGCCTGCCGGATGAGCGGATATGCTGGGCGCGTGGCCCTCTTTGAAATGATTGTGGTGACTCCGGAACTTCGACGGCTGATGGTTCAAGGAGCAAAAGAGGAAGAACTGATGGCCGAGGCGGAACGAAGTGGGACCACGTCGTTACGAAGGCGCGGGTGTGAACTGATCCTTGAGGGAAAGACGACGGTTGAAGAAGTGCTGAGGGTCACCGAAGAATAATCGTGGTGGGGGGGATGACACTCTTTCATTATCGGGCACGCGATCGAACGGGGGCGCTCGTCCAGGGCGATGTCGACACCTCGAGCGTCGATGAACTCAAAGAAAATCTTTCCCATCAGGGACTCATTCCCCTCAAGGTGGAGCCGGTGCACAGTGGCTTCTGGTCTCTTGCATGGTTCACGCGCCTTTTCCAACGGGTGAAACCAGAAGAACTCATGGTGTTCACGCGACAGTTTCACACGTTGTTTCGGGCGGGCGTCAGCATGGACACGATCTTGGGCACGATGGTCAAACAACTCCCCAAGGGGACACTTCGCAATGCCCTCATGCAAATCCGTACCGACATCGGATCGGGGGCAACCTTGGCCCAGTCCTTTCGCCGTCATCCGAATGTCTTCAACGAACTCTACTGTTCCATGCTCGCGGCCGGTGAGGAGGCTGGTATTCTTGACCACGTGTTGAAAAATCTCTCACAGCTGCTTCAGAAGGAGGATGAGATTCACCGTGGAGTGAAGGGTGCTGTGCTCTATCCAAAAATTATTGTGACCGTTCTGGTGGGGGCGACGACATTTCTCATGATCTTTGTGGTTCCTCGGTTCGTGAGTTTCTACGCTCATTATAAAGCGGAACTTCCCCTCCCCACCAAGATCGTCATCGCCATCAGCAATTTTGTGGTTCATGAGTGGTATCTCGCCCTTGGCATCATGGTCCTTGGTGTCTTTCTCTACCATCGTTTTGCATCGACGAATGTCGGACGGCTCCGCATCGATCGTCTTCGTTTTCGATTTCCCGTTTTTGGCGAACTTCACCTGAAGGTCGCGAACGCACGTTTTGGTCACATCATGGCGGCCCTGTATGGGTCAGGGCTTGCGCTCCCGCGAGCCTTGGAGGTCGTGGCCAATGTCATCGGCAATCGCGCCTACGCCCAGGAGGTGATCAAGGTGCGGGATCACATCCAAAAGGGATCAACCCTTTCGGAGGCGATGGCGAGTCAACTCTACTTTTCTCCCGTGATGATCGAGACGACGGCGGTGGGGGAGCGAGCGGGTGCCCTCGACGAACTCCTGGCCACCGTCGCCGAGCACTACGAGTTGGAAGTTCAACACATGATCAAGAATCTGACGACCCTGCTTGAACCCTTGTTGCTCGTGGGTATCTTTGGTATGGTGCTGACCCTGGCACTCGCGATCTTTCTTCCGATCTGGAACCTGACGTCAGTGATTCGGAGGTAGCGCTTCATGAAACGGAAGGCATATGAATTTTTTCTCGTAGGGGTTGTCCTCGTTCTCACGATGGTCCTTGCGGTGGGGCTCTATCGAGGACAAACAAAGGTCACCAAGGGTCAACTCTTGATGCACGAGCTCTCGATGTTGCGCTCGAGCATTGCCCTCTCCAAAACGACCAAGAAGGCAAATCCCAAAAATCTTCAGGATGTCTCGGAGATTGTTGTCGATCCCTTTGGATCGCCGTATCATTACGATGCTGAGAGGGGTTGGGTGTCGAGTACGACAGAAGGTTATGAAAGTTGGTAACCCGCCTTCGCCAAGGCTATGGCGGGCAAGAAGGAGCCACCTATGCAACGAAAAAACATTGAGCGCCTTTCGCTCCTGGCCATTGCCATCTTGACCGTGACCCTCGTGGCGACGTCCATTCACTACGAACGAGAAGTGGGTCGCCAGAAGGCACTTTTTTATCAATTGCAATTGATTCGTACTGCCGTTCAGCTCTACAAGTCGGTGCGCCGCGACAATCCTTCGTCCCTCGAAACGCTCGCATCAGAACTCTACCAATTTCCGGGTGAGTCCATTCAACGCCATTACATTGAATATCCGCCGGAAGGAGCGGGGAGTGTTTTTGTCGACCCCTTTGGAACCCCTTATACCTATGATAGTGAACTCGCCTGGGTGAGTAG
>JACQMA010000026.1 GCA_016203825.1 Deltaproteobacteria bacterium
GCCTCGGTGCGAGCGAAGGACTTCGGACTCCCACTTCAGTTTGGAAATTATAGAGACTGAAGGTATGGGCTATTCGCGAATCGCCCCTACAATAACCAATGCTCCCCTCTAAAAAATTTAGCGTCCTGAACGAAGGCTTTGTCTGCGGCCACTGTGAGAACGAAGTTTCCCCTACGAGCATCACGACGCCGCGCAATCACTGTCCCTTTTGTCTCTGGTCCAAACATGTCGATATCAATCCGGGTGATCGCGCCAATCCTTGCTGTGGCCTCTTGCGGCCCGTTGGCGTTCTGACGGAGCCGCGACGCACCTACGTCATCGTTCACGAGTGCCAACGATGTCACAAACAAACACGCTCGAAGGCCATCCTTAAGGGGAATCAGCCTGATGATTTCAATCTGATCGTCAAGCTTTCGCAACAACCCGTTTGAAGTCAAAACTCGATTGACGTGGTGAGCCGAATCATCCAGGCATATTGCGCTTTATCATCGGGAACTTGAGCAACGATAGAGCCGGGATTCACGAGATTCACATCAATATCGTACGCACGTCCTGGAAGGAGAAAGCCTCCTTCAAGGGCCGCATAAAGATGCTCGAGGACTTTCACCTCGGCGCTGACATCGAGCTCAACGCCATACCAACGCTTCCACATACTGTCGGCGCTCTCACTGATTTCGGGGAGATTCGCCGTCCCGGTAAGCTCGGCGAAGTCGAGGTTGATGTTCTTTTGATGCGCCCACGCGGTCGTGATTTGTGTCCCGAGCTTGAACCACTCACCGGGAAAATCCTCCGGAAAATTGAATCGGTGTTTGTAGCCGGTAGACGCGTAGAGCGCATTGTTGATGTAGTTTCCCGTTGTCGGAACACCGCCCGCAAGTCGCGCTCCACTCGTGCCGTCGTAAAAGGTAGGGCTCGTGCCGAGTGGCATGTTGAACATCATCAGGGCGATTTGATAGTCGGGACGAAAACCAAGCTGTGTGACTTTCGATGAAAGAATATTTCCATCACCTTGGGCAAAACCTGATTTCAGATTCCATTCGCCACCGAAATCATACTCGGCATCAATTTCCATTGCGGCCATGAGGACCTGAATGGGCTGATTCGCCGGCATGCAGATAATGCCACCGCTCCCACATCCGGTTCCGGCACCTAAGCCTTGGAAGGCGATGCCGTCGGCGGCCACGCCCGTTGTCACCTTACCCCCAACGTACACTCCTTCGATCTGGAAACGATATTGGTTCAGCTGATACTTTCCATAGAGATCGGCAAAAAAGAGGTTCGTGTTGCCGTCACTCCCCGCCGCAACACTATTGCCCGCTGCATCCCGAACCGTTGTCGTTGTCGCGCCCTCAGGACCGTCGCGACGTCGATAACCACCAAAGAGCCCGA
Organism: Deltaproteobacteria bacterium; assembly: GCA_016203825.1. Lineage (GTDB taxonomy): Bacteria > UBA10199 > UBA10199 > 2-02-FULL-44-16 > 2-02-FULL-44-16 > JACQMA01. Next base: position 1,390 of record JACQMA010000026.1, read on the forward strand.
CGTTCCAGTCTTCACGGTCATAGAGAACGAAGGTTCCAAATTGATGGGCATCCTGCGCGTTGCTCCGAATTTGGCCATCAAGGCCTTGGGCGCGGGGATCAAATTGGGCCTCAAACGGAATATCCCAGAGGAGTCCGGCGGAGACGGAACTCGAACCGGCAAGATCGATTTGGGCGAGGTACAAAACCCGGTCGGCCATATCACCAAAATCACTTTGCCGCGCGCGACCATCGTTTTGAAAAATACCCAAGCCCCAGTGCGACGGCTGTCGACCGATACGAAAGAGTCCGATCGGAGAGAGGATCTCGGTCCACACCGCGCGGACATTAAACGCAGCGTTTTCTCCTGCATTCCCGCCGGTCATCCAAAAAGATCCCGCCCCGGGGGGCAATGTCAGCGTCCCGATAATCGGCGCATTGACGCCCAGTTCACGCGTCTCTTCTGTGCCGAAAAGAATATTATCGAGGACGTCGAAGAGTCCGTGGATCGCGAGAAAATCGTTGAGCTTGAGCGTTGGCTCCAATCGAAGTCGCATCTGATTGTAGGCAATGAAGCCGAAGCGATCGTTGGAGTTGGGGATGGACGAGTTCGGGGTCTGGAGATCGAGGTCCGCATTTGCAACAGATCGAGCGCGATAGTATCCATGCAGGCCATAGCTCATCGCCTTGGCATTTGCTCCAAGCCCAACGAGACCAAGCAGGATGATGATGGATTGAAACCGTCGTCGCATAAAAGTGGCGCATCCTAACACGCAGGTTTCGTGCGATCAACGTCTGTTCGCGATGGAAAAGAAAAAGCCCGATGTCTTTCGACACCGGGCTTTTTTGATGAACGTGTTTCTTTAATACATTCCGCCGCCCATGCCACCCATTCCACCACCTGGCATCGGAGGGGTATCCTTCTTCTCTTCTGGCTTCTCGGCAATGAGCGCTTCCGTTGTGATCATGAGACCAGCAACTGAGGCTGCATTCTGCAGTGCGCAGCGAACCACCTTCGTCGGATCGATGATGCCGGCCGAGAGGAGGTTTTCAAACGTCCCCGTCTGGGCATTGAATCCATCAGCGCCCTTCGATTCCTTGATGCGATTCACGACGACCGCGCCTTCGAAACCGGCGTTCTGCGCAATCCACCGGGCCGGAGATTCAATGGCCTTGCGGATGATGTTCACGCCGTGGAGTTCGTCGCCTTCGGCCTTGAAGTTTTCAAGGACCGCTGCGGCACGAATGATCGCAACACCGCCGCCCGGGACGATACCCTCTTCGACTGCCGCACGCGTCGCGTGCAGGGCATCTTCAACGCGGGCCTTCTTTTCCTTCATCTCGGTCTCGGTTGCGGCACCAACATTAATAACCGCGACACCACCGACGAGCTTCGCAAGTCTCTCCTGGAGTTTCTCGCGATCGTAATCCGACGTCGTCTCTTCGATCTGAGCGCGGATCTGCTTGATACGCCCTTCGATGTCGGCCTTCTTGCCAGCGCCATCGACGAGGGTTGTGTTGTCCTTGTCGATCGTCGCACGCTTGCACTGGCCCAAATGTTCCAGCGTCACATTCTCGAGCTTGAAGCCCAAATCTTCCGAGATGAGCTTGCCGCCCGTAAGCGTTGCGATGTCTTCGAGCATGCTCTTCCGACGATCGCCAAAGCCTGGGGCCTTGACGGCACAAACCTGCAACGTACCGCGGAGCTTGTTCACGACCAACGTCGCGAGCGCTTCGCCTTCGACGTCTTCGGCAATGATGAGGAGCGGCCGGCCCAAACGAGCAACCTGCTCGAGCAGCGGCAACAAATCCTTCATCGCGGAGACCTTCTTCTCGTTGATCAAGATGAGCGGATTTTCAATCGAGGCCTGCATGCGCTCTGGATCCGTCACGAAGTACGGCGAGAGATAACCGCGATCGAACTGCATGCCTTCGACCACATCGAGGGTTGTTTCCATGCCCTTCGCTTCTTCAACGGTAATGACGCCTTCCTTGCCGACCTTTTCCATGGCCTCGGCAATCGTGTTACCGATGGTGTCGTCGCTGTTGGCCGAGATCGTTCCGACTTGAGCGATTTCTTTACGATCCTTCGTGGGCTTCGACAGTTTTTTCAATTCTTCGACAACCGCTGTCACGGCACGATCAATACCGCGCTTCAAGGCCATCGGGTTGTGTCCCGCGGCAACGAGGCGTTGTCCTTCGCCATAAATGTTCTGGGCAAGCACGGTCGCGGTCGTGGTTCCGTCACCGGCCGTATCGGACGTCTTCGAGGCAACTTCCTTCACCATCTGGGCGCCCATGTTTTCAAACTTGTCGGAAAGTTCAATTTCCTTGGCAACCGTGACACCGTCTTTGGTCACCGTGGGACTGCCAAACGACTTCTCGATCACGACGTTACGACCCTTGGGGCCGAGCGTCACCTTGACCGCATCGGCCAAGGCATTCACGCCGCGGAAAATCTTGTCGCGGGCGGCCTGACTAAACATCAATTCTTTTGCTGGCATGTTCGTACCCTCCTTGAATGTTAACGGTTAATCACACCGAGGACATCGTCCTCGCGCATGATGGTGTATTCTTCGCCTTCGATCTTCACTTCACTGCCGGAATACTTCGAAAAGAGAATCCGGTCGCCGGCCTTCACATCGAGCGGCTGAAGCTTGCCGTTCTCGAGGACCTTGCCGTTCCCCACGGCAATCACTTCGCCCTCCTGGGGCTTTTCCTTGGCGGTATCGGGGATGATAATGCCGCCCTTCGTGCGCTCCTCTTCCTTCACTCGCTTGACGAGGATGCGGTCCTGCAACGGTCTGATCTTTGGTTCTGCCATATCCCTTCCCTCCTTTAAGTTGTTGAAACTGTTTGTTTTTTTATGTTAGCACTCTTTTTGCGAGAGTGCTTACCGATGAGGCTGGTGCGCTATATAGGGCTGAGGGCCCGGTTGTCAAGGGATGAATGGAAAAATTTTGGTGGCGCACCGCGTATTGGCTTCCCTTGTCCAACTCAGTAGAGCACGCCCCATGAAACGAGCATTCATCATCTGTTGCGCGTTGCCCCTCCTTGCGTCCTGCTCCGGACAGGCCTTGTCGCCCGCCTTCATCGAGCCGCCCGCAGGAAGCTTTTCCCCGTCCGTGTCGCCCGCGGTCAATGAAGAGCTGGCCCGCCAGGCGGGGCTGGAACGCATCGTCTTTCACGTTGGTCCCGTCGACCTTCCTCCCAACACAACGCCTGACGCAATGGCCGACCAACCCCTCGTCATGCGCTTTCAGCTCGAAAAGCCGATGTGGATTATCGGTTTTGAACCCAAAGTCATCGATGCCCACGGAAACGACTTGCCCGCAACACTCCTCCGACAGGCCCTCATGCTCAACAACCACGAGGAAAATCCGCTTTGTGCATCCGGAGGGGGCGGCAACCCCATCGCCGTCGCAACGGCGCTCCTTACGGACGTCGCCCTCCCTGATGGACATGGATATCCTGTTCTCCCGAGCGATCCCCTCGAAGTGCAAGTCGTCTTCCAAAATCAGACGGACAAGGCTTACGATTCAGTTTCCTTTGAAATTGCCCTCGTGGCCAAACCGATGAACGATCTTATTGACCTCAAGGATGTGCAGCCTGTTTTTCTGGAATTCGATCCGTGCGAGCATGCGCTTGGCGATATTCAACCAGGAGAATTCTCACCCCGCACCGTGGAGGCAAAACTTCCCGAGGGCGGAAACCTCGTCGTTGCCCATGGACTCCTTGGTGACTACGGCGTGTCGGTTGCGATCACGAAGGAGAAAGAGTTGGAGCCCTTTTGGAAAGCCGAGAGCGAGCTCGACGCCGAACATCATTTGTTGGGACTCGATCCCAATCCCTTTGAAGACCCGGCTGGTGTGGCCATTTCTGCCGACGCGGAACTCACCTTGAGCGTCACCTACGATAATATCTCGGACCGCTGGCTCACCGCCGTCCCGGCGGGAGCGATGGTGTATGTCGTCAAAGAATAGCGGGCTTACGCGGCAACGCCTCTTGTGCCAGCGGGAGTCCGCTTGCGCGGTGGGGGCGGAGGAGGCGGCTTCTGGAGTCGCCTAATCTCCGGACAAAATTCTTCACGAAAGTACTGCTCGACGATCTCATCGGGGACCTTGGTGCTCGTAACATACAAGAGTCGATTGCCCGGCAAAAAGCGATAGACCAGGAGGGAAAGGTCTGTTCCCGCCATCTCCACCATAAAATAATGCTCATCTGTGACTTTGGGGACCATTCGATCTCGCTGGGGAAGAAATTGGAAAAGCCCGCGGGCAATGCGTGGAAGAGAAAGTGTGGCCGTTTGTTCATGCGCAATAATAAAAAATGGGTTCGCGCCCACCGGCGCCTCCCGACGAAGGACGAAAAAAGGAAGCGGATCAGCGACATCCATCACGATACTTGCAGCGGGATAGCCACAACGGCCTCGCTCCGCGATGGCAAGAAGGTGCTCTCCAAGACTGCGGTAGCGCTGGGCGAGCTCGCGGCCACGATTGAACACCAATGCCTTAAGTGGCGCACGTGTTCCCGCTGCCCATGCAAAATAGTCACGCGCGCGGTCGAGTTCGCTTCGAACGAAAACGCCAGGAAGATTTGTATCGACTCCAAAGAGACCGACGTTGAGGAGGAGGGTTTCCTCACCGCTCCATCCGGGGACGCCATCAAAATACTCAACGCTGGACTGAAATCTACGACGGGCCGCTGCAAAATCCCACACGGGCTCCGGACGACCCGCCACCATTCCCTCGTCACCGCCTGAATACATGCTCCCTCCTTACCAAGGAGGGTATCGGCTACAAGGCAAAAAGGTTGCGTAATTTTTTAGGCCTTGGTGGGCAAGCGGCCGCGGAGAAGGTCGCTCCATTTCACGTCGTTATTGAGCATCCACTGCTGGAGGACAGAAATGACTGTGTTCACGAGGATATAGATCGTGAGCCCTACGGGGAGGAAAAGCATAAAAACCGAGAACATGATCGGCATGAGCATCATCATTTTTTTCTGCGCCGGGTCGGCCGAGGTCGACGGCATGAGCTTTTGCTGGGCGACCATGAAGAGGCCCAAGACGATGGGCGTAATAAAGTATGGATCCGGCGCCGAAAGGTCGCGGTAAAACCAGAAAAACGGCGCACGGTAGAGCTCGATCGAATTCCACAACACTTTATAC
>JACQMA010000043.1 GCA_016203825.1 Deltaproteobacteria bacterium
GTGTACAGAAAAATGAACAGCGATGTGTTCGCTTTTTTGAACTGATGCTGTTCTTTTGCCGCACAGCGCCATTCTGATGTTGGAACGGATTTTGCTTATGTTGATGGCAATCACTTGTTCCTGCGAAGGAGAAAACGATGAAACAAAAAATCCTCTGTATCGATGACGATGCAACCATTCTCCTTGCCCTTCGGACACAGCTCAAAGGCCATTTCGAAACGGTCTCCGCCCAGTCGTTGCGCGAGGGGCTTGAGTGCTTAGCGCGGGACACCTTTGAACTGATCCTCCTCGATGTAAGTCTTGGAGGCGAAAGCGGTATCGATGGGGTGAAACAGATCAAGCAGGCCAATCCTGACATTGATATCGTGATGCTCTCCGGAGAACGGGAACCTCACTTTATCGTGGATGCGATACGGGCCGGGGCGAGCGATTATCTTCCCAAACCGTTCGATCTCCCACAATTTCTCGCGGTGGCGGATCTGCTCACCCAAAACCGCTCGATGCGCGAACGCTATCAAGCGTTGGTCGAGGCCCAAAATGCCAATGGCCATCGTCGTGAGATGATTTTTTCCAATCCCATTATGCAACGCCTCTTGAATCAGGCGGAGCAGTTGAAAGGGTATCCCGCGAACGTCCTCATTGTGGGCGAGACGGGGACAGGTAAAGAGTTGCTGGCGCGCTATATCCACCGCATTGAGGGAAACGCCCGTCGTCCCTTTGTGGCCGTCAACTGTGCGGCGATTCCGGAGCACCTTATAGAAGCTGAACTCTTTGGTTGTGAACGTGGCGCCTACACGGGTTCCATTCAGCGGAGGATTGGGCGATTTGAATTGGCCGATGGCGGAGATATTTTTCTCGACGAAGTCGGTGCCCTCAAACTCGACTTGCAGGCAAAAATTTTGCGCGTCCTGCAGGAAAAGGAATTCAGTCGCGTTGGTGGCAATGCAACGATCAATGCAAGCTTTCGCGTGATTGCGGCAACCAACAATCAGCTCGATCAGAGTGTGACGAGTGGAGAGTTTCGTATGGACCTTTACCATCGCCTGCGCGTGATTCAACTCACGATTCCTCCGCTGCGCGAACGTCCCGAAGATATTCCGGTCCTCATCGAACATTTTTTAGCCAAACACACGCAAGGGAAGCAGCGGAAGAAGCTCTCGACCGATGCGTTTGAACGGCTCGCGGCCTATGGGTGGCCGGGGAATGTGCGTGAGCTCGAGAATGTCATTCAAAGCCTGCTCATCCTCACGCCGGGCGATGTAATTGAAGCGCGTCACCTTCCGCCCTGGGCTTTGAATGGCCTCACGGGTCCGGTTATGGAAATGACCCCGACGATTGCGGGAGGCATGGTGACGATCGATCATGTGGGGGGGACGCTCAGAGATTACACCTTGCAGGTGGAGCGTACCTACATCCAGCGTGTCTTGGAATCGACACACGGTGATAAATCGAAGGCCGCACGAATTTTGAATGTCGGCCGCACGACCCTCTACGCCAAACTCAAAGAGTTGGGGATGATGTGATTGGTCCCGGTTTGTCATTCTGAGCTGCAAGCGAAGAATCCCCTGGAATCACTGATGCTCTTGGATTGCTATGGTGCTGCGAAGGATGCCAAACCAACAGCCGGGGTGAAAGCAGCCCCGAGAGCAGTTGCACGAAGAGCCTTCCATCCCAAATAAAGTAGAGCAGCGCCAGCGGTAACTTCCGTCACTGTTTTTGCGGCAATGCGATCGATGGTAGATGAATCCGCTGCTCTGGTTTTGGGGGAAGTGGTAGGAGTATGACCAGAATGACCTCCAGAGCCCCATCCCCCGCGGTTTCTCAGATACCATACTGCGAGTCCAGCACCCGCACCACCAAGACCAACCCATCGCAAAGAGACGGATGGAGCATTCCACAAACGCTTCTTCGGTTTTCTTGCGTCAGCAACATCTCGGAAGAGGGGTTCGCCATTCGTTCCGTTTGGTGGAGGGCATAGTTTTACTCCTACCTCACCACCTGCTGTTTTGGCACTGCGTACCATATCCTGAACTTTTTGATGTTCGCCCTCGAAACATATTCCTCGGAGGAGCTCTCGAGGAACCATGATGTATTTTCCATCACCCCATGTGTCGTTCGGGTCGACCTCTTCTATACGCTTTTGATTACATGTGTCTAAGATGTTCTTGGCCAGCGCATCTGGAGTTTTATTTTTAAAAATAATCTCGCAATATGTATTTGCGGTCAAAGCGCAACAAAGGTTGAATGCCTGACTAAAAGTATAAGTAAAGTCTGGTGACGATATATTATTATCCGTTGTCCTTAAAGGTATAAATCGTATCAGGAGCTCACCTACAGTGTCGGCAGATCCCCAAAAAAGTTGCTTCTTTTTTCACTCAATGTTTTCCGCCAGTTACGTGCCCCCGGTTGGCCGGTGTACAGTCCCAACAAATGACGGGTGATGGTGCGGGGGGCGAGTCCCAGTTCGTACCATGCATCAATATACGGTTGCATATCGGCGACAATGTCAGATCGCGTCCGTGCGATCGGTGTATCACCAAAAATTTCACTATCAACTGTCGCGAGGGCGTAAGGATTCTCTTCCGCGAGACGACCGATCATGACGCCATCGACGTGCTGCAAATGGTGTTTCACTTCTTCTATGGACTTCACGCCTCCGTTGATCACGATCGTGAGGTGAGGGAAGTCGCGCTTGAGTCGATAGACTTCATCATACCGAAGCGGCGGGATCGTGCGATTCTCTTTGGGACTTAAACCTTTCAACCATGCCTTGCGTGCGTGGACGATAAAGCGATCGCATCCGGCAGCAGCCACGGTCGCAACGAAATGGGACAAGTGCTCGTAGGAATCCAAGTCATCGATGCCGACGCGGTGTTTGACGGTTACGGGGATTCGTACGGCTGACTTCATCGCGGCAACTGCCGCCGCAACGCGCTCCGGTTCGGCCATAAGGCATGCGCCGAAGTGACCATCTTGAACGCGATCGCTGGGGCAGCCGACGTTCAGATTCACTTCGCCGTAGCCGCTGTCTTCGGCAATGTGTGCGGCTTGAGCCAAGGTGGTGGGATCACCACCGCCGAGTTGGATCGCCAGCGGTTGTTCGCACGGATCGTATCCCAAAAGATCGTCGCGGTTTCCGCGAATCACGGCGATCGCATGAATCATCGGAGTATACAGGAGCGTGCGGCGCGTGATGAGCCGCATGAAATAACGAAAGTGACGATCTGTCACGTCCATCATGGGTGCAATACTTACGCGCATGCGAGCATCCTCTCTAACGGAACGAGTGCCTTTTGGCGCAGTGCTTCATCAAGTTCAATGCGCGGGGTGAGATCGCGGAGTGCCAGATACGTTTTCTCAAGTGTATTGAGTTTCATGTAGGGGCACTCGCTACAGTTGCAGCTTTCATCTTGCCCGGGTGCGGGGATAAATATTTTATCCGGTGCTTTTTTGCGCATCTGGTGAATGATACCTGGTTCTGTTCCCACAATAAATTTTTTCGCCTTACTCTCGATCGCAAAGTTCAGGAGCGATGTCGTCGAGCCGATGGAGTCGGCGTGAAAGCGAACCGGTTCTTCACATTCGGGATGACAGATGAAGAGGGCGTCGGGGTGTTCGAGTTTGAGGGCGATGATACGTTCGGTCGAAAAGGCCTCGTGCACGTGACACGCGCCTTTCCAGAGTTCCATGGCGCGACCGGTCTTGCGGATCAACCACTGACCCAAGTTGCGATCGGGGCAGAAGAGGATCGGACGATCTTTGGGGATTGAGCGGACCACTTTTTCGGCGTTACTCGAAGTACAAATAATATCGGAGAGTGCTTTCACCTCTGCGGTACAGTTAATGTAGGAGACGACGGCGAAATCGGGATGTTCCTCTTTCCACGCGCGCAGGAGTGGTGCCGGACACGATGCAGCAAGGGAACAGCCCGCGTCGAGATCGGGGATCACGACCGTGCGGTCGGGATTGAGAATCTTCGCGGTCTCCGCCATAAAATGAACACCGCAAAAAACAACGACGTCGGCGGTCGTCTTTTTGGCCGCCTGGGCGAGTGCCAGGCTATCGCCCAAAACATCAGCTAAATCCTGTAGTTGCGAGTCCTGGTAGTAATGGGCCAAGATGACGGCGTTTCGCTCCCGTTTCAGCCGGAGAATTTCCTGAGTGAAATCAAGACCCATGTCTTTCCCCTAACAAATTGCGAATTCTCCACGCAACCTTTTTTGCAACCAGACGATACAGGGGGTGGGTGGTGTCATTGCGAGCGAAGCGAAGCAATCTCCTACGTTACTGTGTTTCGAGGAGATCGCCACGTCGCTTCGCTCCTCGCGATGACATCAGAGGATATAAATATGAAGAAGATACTATTGACTGTTTGTTGGTTGGCATCATGCAGCCTCCACCGCGAGGTCTCGACGTTGACGCAAGGAAAGGCGATGGCCGAGAAGGCCCTCGAAGCGGCGCGCGAAGCGGGCATCGAGAGTGTCACCAGCAATGCCGTCACGATGGATCAGATAGAAGGAACGATCTCGGTCGATTTCGATGGCAACGAAATTCCCATCGATGACGGAACGATTGAAGTGAACGGAGAACTGAACCTTACGTCGGAAGGTGTTGAAGGCAATGTGGCAACACAACGCGCGAGTGGGAGTGCAGAAGTCCTTTTGAATGCTGTTCCCCTGACCTTAAAAATCCAAGGAAAGAGTTACGATGTGACGGTCGACGGGACGATGACCGAAGGATTTAGCGGGACACGCGAAGTGACACGAGACGAGGGAGACGAGCCTTCTTTTCCGACGGCGATCGAGAGTCAGTTGACGATTGAAGTGACAACCGATGGTATGGAATTCACCGGCGACGTCGACGGCAGTATTGAGAGCATGGATGTCACGATGGACATCACGGGAAGCCTCCTCGAAGGCGAACCGGAAGTGGCGTGCGAAGGCACGATTCACTTCAAAATCGAAATGCTGAACGCAAGCTGCACCGTCACCACCGATTGCCAGTCGTGTGATTAGCACGCGAAAA
>JACQMA010000028.1 GCA_016203825.1 Deltaproteobacteria bacterium
AGATTATCCAGGCGACGCTCGAGCAGGACGAGGAGATTATCACCGGTCGCCCCCTTCAATCGCTCCGCACGACCGAAAAGATTTCGAAATTGCTGCTCCAAAAGTCCAAAGATGTGCTTCGCGCGTTGTTTCTCACGAAGCTGCACCGCATAGTCCGAGAGTTTTCGTCGCAACTGACCGTGTTGCCCCGGGGCATACGCCCGACGCTCAAAAGCACATTTGTCGGTGTAGCAACGATCGCCCTTGAGGAAGAGCTTCATTCCCTCACGACGACACTTGGCACAGACGGAATCACAATAGCGAGCCATACCTTCTCCTTATACTCGGCGACGTTTCGGCGGCCGACAACCATTATGGGGGATCGGGGTCACATCGCGAATGGAGGTCACCCGAACCCCTGTTCGCTGCAATGCACGAAGTGCTGACTCTCGCCCTGCCCCCGGTCCCAACACGAAGACGGACACTTGGCGAAGCCCATGATCCAAGGACTTCTTGATGGCATCTTCTGTCGCGAGCTGTGCCGCAAAAGGTGTTCCCTTGCGCGATCCCTTGAACCCACACAAGCCCGCAGATGACCATGCAATCGTATTGCCCGAGGGATCCGTCACGGTGACCATCGTGTTGTTGAACGACGATCGAATATACACGACTCCCATCGGGATATTTTTCTTTGACCGCCGCTTCGTCTTCTTGACGACCGGCTTCACTTCCGTTGTCTGCTCAGGTGCTTCTGCCATGGTGACTCCTTATCCCTTCTTGCCGACGACGGCCTTCTTGCCGGCGATCGCGACGCGTTTGCGTCCCTTGCGCGTTCGGGCGTTGGTGTGAGTTCGTTGCCCACGCGCCGGAAGATTGCGAATGTGCCGAGACCCTCGGTACGTTCCCAGATCCTTCAAACGCTTAATGTTATTTTGAATCTCACGTCGCAAATCACCCTCGACCTTGTGGCCGCTTTCAATCAGCTCGCGAATCTTCCCCAACTGTTCATCGGTGAGCTTTTCGGCACGCAGGGATTCGTCGATCCGGGCTTCCGCCAAAATCTTGCGCGCATTTGGGACCCCGATCCCATAAATGTACGTCAGCGCAATCACGACGCGCTTATTACCCGGAATATCCACTCCCACAAGTCTTGGCATACGTGCTCCTCTTTTATCCCTGTCGCTGGCGATGTTTCGGATTGGTACAGATCACCCGCACCACGCCACGTCGACGGATCACTCGACACTTGTCACAGATTTTTTTTACTGATGACCGCACTTTCATAGTTCCCTCATTTCGCTCGATACGTAATGCGTCCACGGGTCAAGTCATACGGCGAGAGTTCCACCGTAACCATGTCGCCCGGCAAGATACGGATGTAGTGCATGCGCATCTTGCCCGACACATGGGCCAACACTTTATGTCCATTCGGAAGCTCGACTCGAAACATCGCGTTCGGCAATGTCTCGAGCACCTTCCCTTCCACCACAATCGCATCCGGCTTTGGCATCGTCTCCTTATTCGTCAAGTCGACTTAAAATATCTGGTCCGTCGTCGGTAATCGCCACGCTGTGTTCAAAATGGACGGACAACTTTCGATCTTTCGTCACCACCGTCCAGCCATCGTCGAGAACTTCCGTCTCCCACGTCCCCTGATTGATCATCGGCTCGAGTGCCAACACCAAACCCGATCGAAGCCTCATCCCGGTCCCGGCCGTCCCAAAATTAGGAACCTGCGGCTCTTCGTGCAGCGATCGTCCGATTCCATGACCAACATAGTCACGCACAATCGAAAATCCTGCCCCCTCGGTAACCCCCTGGACCGCCGCCGAAATATCATGCAGCCGGTTGATTGGCCGCGCCTCCGCTATCCCTGCCATCAGCGCCGCTTCACCGATGTCCAACATGCGCTGCGCCTCGGCACTCACCTTTCCCACCGGGAACGTCCAGGCATGATCACCGTAAAAACCATCCGCTACAACACCGCAATCAATCCCGACGATGTCCCCTTCACACAGTTTCCGATCACCGGGGATCCCGTGGACCACCACTTCGTTCACCGAAATACAGAGGGCATGGCGAAATCCGCGATACCCTTTGAATGCCGGTGACCCACCACGAACTTGAATCTCACGCTCTGCCAGTTCGTCCAATTCCCCGGTCGTCACCCCAGGACGAATCCGTTCGCGGAGCAACATCATCACTTCGGCCACGATGCGATTGCTCCGACGAAGCTTCTCAATCTCATCGCGCGACTTCAAGACAATCATGTCTTCACCGCTGCTACGATCCTTCGTGACACCTCGTCGACTGTTCCCGTAGCATCAATCTTCACCAGAAGTTTTTTCCCCTCGTAGAATCCAAAAATCGGGGCTGTTTCGCGGCGATAAATATCGATCCGCTTTTGATGCACCGCCGGATCATCATCCACTCGTTTCGTCACCGAACTCGTGAGCCTGCCCATCAGCCGCTTCAGGATCTCGGCGTCCGGGAGCTCAAAGGCAACAACCGCCGTGAGGTTTTCCCCACGCTGCGCAAGCCACCTCTCGAGGGCCTTCGCCTGCCCGATGGTTCGTGGAAATCCATCCAGGATCCACCCACGTCTACAATCGGATTCTTCGAGACGCGCTTCAATCACCGATGTAATGATCGCGTCGGCAAGCAACTCGCCGCGATCCATAACAACCTTGGCCTGGCGCCCAAGCTCCGAGCCACGCGCCACCTCCTGCCGGAGAATATCCCCGGCAGCAAGATGGGGAATGCCATACTTCTTTTCAATGAGCTTGCCCTGCGTCCCTTTTCCAGACCCAGGTGAACCCACCAAGACCAGACGGATGGGTACCTCCTGCTTCATCCCCGTCGTCCGCGGAAGCGTCCCCCAGCCTTCGCCCCTAAAAATCCTTCGTAGTGGCGACTCAGGAGGTGTGCTTCAATCTGCGACAGGGTGTCCATCGCAACCCCAACCACAATCAACAACGACGTCCCCCCAAACGTATACGACAGCGACGAGGGAATCCCAAAACGCTCCGTCAAGACCTGCGGCAGAATACAAATCGCCGCAATGTAGAGGGCCCCGCCCAACGTAATCCGCATGAGCACCCGGTCGATGTAATCTGACGTCGCCGTTCCCGGCCGAATCCCCGGAATAAAACCACCGTACTTTTTCATATTTTCCGCAACATCAACGGGATTAAAACTCACGGCCGTATAAAAGTAGGCAAAAAAGATAATGAGCACGGCGTAGATCGTCATGTGAATCCAACCGGTTGAGAGTGCTGCCGCCACCGCTTGCAAGGGTTTCACATCGACAAACTGCAAGATCGTCGCGGGAAACATCAAGATCGACGAGGCAAAAATAGGTGGTATCACGCCGGCACTATTGATCTTGAGGGGAAGGTGCGACGACTGCCCGCCATAGAGTTTTCTCCCGACGACACGCTTCGCATATTGCACCGGAATCGGACGGTGGGCACGCTCCATAAAAATAATGACGCCGATAATCACGGCGATAAACGCCAAGAGGATCAAAAATCCGAAGAAACCACCGAATTGATCCTTGATCCCCCACGCATCGCGAAAGCCAGCGGGAATGCGCGTTACGATCCCGCCGAAGATGATGAGCGAAATGCCGTTGCCAATACCACGTTCTGTAATGAGCTCGCCCAACCACATGAGGAATGACGTTCCTGCGGCCAGCGTAATCATGGTCGTGAGATAAAACTGCCAATCAGAGACACCGGGAAGGACCGCACCTTGTGCCTTGAGACCCATGCTGATGCCGAATCCCTGAACAAGCGCGAGGATAACGGTCCCGTACCGTGTGTACTGAATGATCTTTCGACGCCCCGCCTCGCCTTCTTTCTTCAGCCGCTCCACGGCAGGAACCGCGACCGTCAAGAGCTGGAGAATGATCGAGGCACTGATATAAGGCATAATGCCGAGGGCGATGACGGAAAAATTTTCGAGGGCACCACCGGAAAACATATTAAAAATTTCAAAGACCGTTCCCTGGGACAGGATATTCTGCACCGCCTCGGCACTAATGCCGGGCGTGGGAATAAAAACACAAATGCGATACAACCCTAACGCGAGCACCGTGAAGAGGAGGCGTTTCCGCAACTCCGGAATCTTCGCGATGTTCGCAAGCCCTTCAGCCACCGACCACCTCGACGCGTCCACCCCGTGCTTCGATCTTCTTGCGGGCGGAAGCCGACACCTTTGCGGCCTTCACCACCAAGGCTTTGGTGACATCACCACGTCCAAGAATTTTAAGATTCGCAAAAACCTCATCGGTCGTTTCCTTGCGATCCATCAAGGCCTCGAGCTGATCCAAATTCACGATCGTGAAACGACGCTGAAAAATATTGGTAAACCCGCGTTTCGGGAGACGACGGGCCAATGGCATCTGTCCGCCTTCAAAACCCGGACGACGGCTGCCACCGGAACGCGCCAACTGTCCCTTGTTGCCTTTGCCCGCAGTTTTTCCATGACCCGAAGATTCACCACGACCAAGGCGTTTTCGTTTCCGCTGTTTCCGCCCTAATGGACGGGGGAGTTCATTCAGTTTCATATCGTACCCTCTGATGCAGCTTTCGTTTCACCGCTCCGACGAAGCCGTGTTCGTTCCGCGGGCGGCATCAATTGTTGTAATCCCTGCATCGTCGCCTTGATCACATTATGCGCATTGCTCGTCCCAAGCGATTTGGTGAGGATATTCTGAATCCCCGCCGCTTCGACCACGGCTCGCACCGGACCACCTGCAATCACGCCCGTTCCGACCGATGCCGGTTTCATCATGACCCTGCCCGCTCCATAATGACCCAAGACTTCATGGGGAATCGTTCCATTCACCACCGGAATCCGGATCATATCCTTCCGGGCACGTTCCGTTCCCTTTTTGATCGCTGCGGGGACTTCGCGGGCCTTGCCGAGCGACACCCCCACGCGACCACTGCCATCGCCAATCACGACGAGGGCACTAAAACTAAAACGCTTTCCCCCTTTGACCACCTTGCACACGCGGCTGATATGAACCACGCGTTCGATAAACTCCGATTTCGGAGCGTAATCACCTCGTTCTGCCATTTAGAACCGCAACCCTTTCTCCCGTGCCGCATCAGCAAGGGCTTTCACCTGACCATGATACCGATATCCGCTTCGATCAAAGACAACGTTTTCAATACCACGCGCCTTGGCGCGCTCAGCAATCAGCGAGCCGATACGCTTGGCCCCCTCGATCGTTGCTCGCCCCTTCAAGGCACGAAGATCTTTCTCCACCGTGGAGGCCGCAACGAGCGTTTTTCCCGTCATATCATCGATCACCTGCACACTGATATGCTTGAGGCTGCGAAACACGGAAAGGCGCGGACGCTCTGCCGTTCCCGAGACCGTCTTTCTCACCCGCAATTTTCGCCGTAACCGCAATGTCAATTTTGATCGTGCCATCGTTAGCCTCCTGCCGCCTTGGCGCCAGCCCCGACTGCAGATTTTCCTGCCTTTCGTCGAATAACTTCATTGCCGTAGCGAACACCTTTTCCTTTGTAGGGCTCGGGCGGCCGAATGCGCCGAATCCGCGATGCCGTTTCTCCAACGAGATAACGATCGGCACCACTGATAACGAGTCTCGTTTGCTTATCAACCGCAATGGTAATCCCCTCCGGGATGGTGAAACTGACCGAATGAGAAAAACCAAGACTCAAGGCCAATGCCTTGCCCTTGAGCTCGGCACGATATCCGACACCGGTGATTTCCAGATCGCGCGTGAAACCCTGGTCGACCCCCGTCACCATATTCTGGATAAGGGCACGGACCAATCCTTGTTCGCGACTCGCATCCGTCGTAGCATCACTGCAGCTCACCGTAATGCATCCATCGGCAATCGCGATGCCAATATGCGTGTTTCCCTCAAACGAGCGCGTCAAGGTCGCTTTCTTTCCCTTGACCGTAAGCGTCCTTCCTTCGAGCGTGGCCGTCACACCCTGCGGAAGGACAACTGGTTTTTTTCCAATGCGTGCCATAATCTCCTCACCACATCGTGCACAGGACTTCACCACCGACACCCGTGCGCTTTGCATCCATGTCTTTGAGAACACCGCGGGACGTCGACAAGATCGTCATCCCCGCACCTTGCTTCAAGGGACGAATCTCACGAATCGTCGCAAACACTTTCATCCCCGGCTTACTGACCTGCCGAATCTCCGAAATGAGCGGCAATCGATCCGCTGTGTATTTCAGTTGAACCACCAATGCCTTCCGAGAGCCCTCACCAACGGCTTCAACTCCAGCAATATAACCTTCCTCGGACATCACGCGAAGCACCGCCGCTTTTAAACCCGAATAGGGTATCTGAACCGACTCGTGGCGAGCGCGCGCTGCATTTTTTATCTTGGTCACCAACTCTGACATCGGATCATGAAAACTCATACATGCACCTCGTTACCAACTGGCCTTGACCACGCCCGGGACCAACCCATTGAGCGCCATTTTTCGAAGACACAAACGACACATATCGAAGCGGCGAAAATAAGCGCGTGAGCGACCGCACAGAGGACAGCGATGATGCGCCCGCACCTTGAATTTCGGTTTCCGCTTCGCCTTGATGATGAGACACGTCTTTGCCATGATGTCCTCTAACTCCTCACCGGCATGCCCAAGGCCTTCAGGAGACCCAGCGTCTCCGCCGGCGTCTTTGCCGTCGTACAAATGGTGACATTCATTCCATAAACCTTATTCACCTTGTCCAGATTGATTTCGGGAAACATCACCTGTTCCGTCAAACCAAACGTATAGCCTCCACGTCCGTCCGTGCTCTTGGGGGAAAGCCCCTTGAAATCGCGAACACGAGGCAGCGCAATGTGAAAAAGACGATTCAAAAATTCATACATGCGTTGTTTCCGCAGTGTCACACAGGCACCAATCTTGATTCCTTCACGAAGTTTAAAATTCGAAATCGATTTCTTTGCCTTCGTGTAGACGGGCCGCTGGCCGGCGATGAGTCCCAATTCTTCTGCCGCCTGCTCGAGCACCTTAAAATCGGAAACGGCATCTTTCAGGCATGTGTTCAGCACGACCTTTTCAACCCGCGGAATTTGCATGACGTTGCGGTAGCCAAACTCCTTCATCAACTGCGGGACGCACACGTCGCGGTAATACCGCTCGAAAAGACTCGGGCCCAGCTTCGTTGCTGCTGACGCAGAAGCCACCTTTTTCTGCTGCGGAGCTTCTTTCTTCTTGGGCGTCTCTTTCTTCTTGGACGTTTCTTTTTTCTCGACCTTCGTCACCACGACTTCCTCCCTGACCTTACCGATTCACGGCAATGATTTCACCTGAACGCTTCGCCACGCGCTGTTTGGTTCCATCTTTCAGAACACTCACTCCGACACGCGTTGGTTTCCCCGTCTTGGGATCTGCGAGCATCACATTCGAAATGTGCAGCAATGCTTCTTTTTCAACGATACCGCCCTGACGATTCTGTTGGTTCGGTCGCTGATGGCGCTTCACCATGTTGAGTTTTTCAATCAACACCCGTTGGCGTTCGCGATTCACCTCGAGCACCTTCCCGGACTTTCCCTTTTCCTTGCCGGCAATGATGACCACCATGTCCCCCTTACAAATCTTCACAGCACCTCCGGTGCCAACGAAATAATACGCGTATATTGTTTTCCGCGGAGCTCGCGGGCAACGGGACCAAAAATGCGCGTCCCAACGGGTTCCCCCTGCTCATTAATGAGGACCGCCGAATTGTCATCAAAACGGATTGTGGAGCCATCGTTTCTTCTGAGTTCTCGTTTCGTCCGCACGATCACCGCCTTCGCAACCTCCCCCTTCTTCACCTTCGCGTGAGGGATAGCCTGCTTGATCGCCACAACAATGACATCGCCAACCGTGGCGTAGCGCCGCTTCGTTCCGCCCAGGACCTTGATGCACATCACGCGCTTGGCACCGGAATTATCGGCGACATCCAAAACTGTTTGCTGCTGAATCATGCCCGCTCCACAATGCGCTCGAGCCGCCATCGCTTCAAACGACTGATGGGACGACACTCACGAATTTCAACACGATCACCCACTTTACATTCTCCCGCTTCATCATGAACCAGAAATGCCATCTGCTTTCGCACATACTTTTTATAGAAAGCGTCCTGCACCGTTCGTTCGACCATAACCTTGGCCGTCTTCTGCATCGCACTCGAAATAACGATGCCAACTTTTCGTTTTCGCGGTGTCACGGCCGTCATGTTCCCCTCCCGAAATCTCGTTCACGCAGCAGCGTCAAAACCCTCGCTCGCTCACGTCGAAGGCTTTTGAGGTCACCCGTCGATTTGAGCTGTCCCGCCGCGTGCTTGAGCCGAAGCTCAAAGAGCTTCTGCGCTTTCTCCTCTGCCTGCTTCTCCAATTCCTTTACTTCAAGTTTTCGCATCTCTTTAGGCATCACGGTATTCCTCGCGTCTGACAATCTTGGTTCGCACGGGCAACTTGTGCGCCGCAAGCTTCAACACCTCGACGGCGCTCTGTTCGTCGACGCCCTTCATTTCATAGAGCATGCGACCTCGCTGCACGGGAGCCACCCAATATTCCGGGGCACCCTTTCCTTTTCCCATGCGGGTTTCTGCCGGTTTTCGTGAAATCGGCTTATCCGGAAAAATCCGGATCCAAAGTTTTCCACCTTTTTTGGCCACGCGGCTCATCGAAATACGGGCCGCTTCGATCTGACGCGACGTAATAAAGCCAAAGTCGAGGGCCTGAAGTCCGTAGTCGCCGAACGACAGGTTGCACCCGCGCCCAGCCGTTCCGCGGAGCCGACCCTTTTGCTGCTTTCGAAATTTGACCTTCGCTGGCTCAAGCATGTCCTTGTCCTTGTATTTGCGTTACACCTGGAATTCCAAGATCGAGAATTTCTCCCTTATAAATCCATGTCTTCACGCCAATCTTTCCATACGTGGTCAAAGCTTCTGTAAAACCATAATCGATGTCGGCACGCAGCGTGTGGAGTGGAACTCGTCCTTCACGATACCACTCGGTCCGCGCCAATTCCGCCCCGCCAAGACGCCCTGCACACTGAATCTTAATCCCCAGGGCCCCCAACTTCAGTGCCGACTGGACGGCCTTTTTCATGGCACGACGAAAGGCCACGCGACGCTCGAGTTGCTGCGCGACGTTTTCTGATATGAGCTGCGCATCGACCTCGGCCTTGCGCACCTCTTTAATATTCACTTCCACCACATCCTTCGTATTCTGCTGAATTTCGCCGCGCAACACATCGAGGCTTGCCCCCTTCTTTCCAATGATCAGTCCGGGGCGTGCGGAATGAATGTGAACGATCACCTTTCCCCGCGGCCGCTCAATCTCAATTTTTGAAATACCCGTATGCTTGAGCTTCTCTTTAATATCACGGCGAATCACATCATCCTCGTGGATGAATCGCGAGTAATCTCTCCCTCCCGCAAACCAACGCGAATCCCACGTAGCCGTGATTCCTAAACGAAATCCCTTTGGATGTGTCTTCTGTCCCACTCCGACTCCTTTATGCTCTCTCGTCGAGGACGAGGTTGATATGACACATGCGCTTCAAAATTGGTGAAGCGCTTCCCTTCGCTCGCGGCAACCAGCGTTTCATGCGTGGCCCATCGCCGCAGGTCAATTCCTTCACATAGAAGCCTTCCAGTCCCACGTTGCCCTTCTGCTTTGCGTTCGCCACCGCCGATCGTACAAGTTTGAGGAGCGATCTGGCTGCACGACGACGCGAGTGGAGGAGTTCATCCACCACGACATCGACTTTTTTCCCACGCACGAGATTACAGACAGCGCGCATCTTGCGCGGTGATATCCGAACGTAGCGGGCGTGCACTTTGAGACTCATGATGCCCCTCCAGCTGCCGGCTCTTTCTCGTCTTTACGGTGTCCCGAGTGAGAGCGGAATGTTCGGGTGGGGGCAAACTCGCCGAGCTTATGGCCCACCATATTTTCTGTCACGTACACCGGTACAAATTTTCGGCCATTGTGAATGGCCATCGTCAGTCCCACCATATCGGGAATGATCGTCGAGCGACGGGACCACGTCCGAATGACCTGCTTGTCGCGCGTCTGCTGCATCGCCTGCACTTTTTTCAAGAGCGGCAGATCTACAAACGGTCCCTTTTTAAGCGAGCGTGCCACACATCCTCCTTAACTTCGTCGATCCTGCACCAGGTACCGATCCGTCCGTCGGTTGGATCGTGTCTTCTTGCCCTTGGTCGATTTGCCCCATGGGGTCACCGGATGACGTCCACCCTTGGTCTTGCCTTCACCGCCACCATGCGGGTGATCAACAGGATTCATACTCGTTCCGCGATTATGGGGCCGACGTCCCAAGTAACGCACACGACCAGCCTTGCCAACCGAGACGTTGAAATGATCAATATTCCCAACCTGACCAATCGTTGCCCAACAGTCGATGCGAATCTTCCGCACCGAACCCGACGGCAGCTTCACGTGCGCATAGTCTTCTTCACGCGCGAGCAATTGTGCTGCTGTCCCTGCACTGCGCACAATTTTTCCACCAGCACCTGGCGTCAATTCAATGTTATGGATCATCGTTCCGAGCGGCATACCCTTCAACGGCATCGCATTTCCGGGAAGGACTTCGGTCTGCTCTGCCGCAAGAACGGTCTGACCTACATTCAAACCCACTGGCGCCAAGATGTAGCGCTTCTCCCCGTCAGCATAATGGAGAAGGGCAATACGTGCCGATCGGTTGGGATCATATTCAATGGCCGCAACCAGGGCCGGGACGTCACGCTTATTCCGTCGGAAATCAATCACACGGTAACGACG
>JACQMA010000029.1 GCA_016203825.1 Deltaproteobacteria bacterium
CATGAGCTCCGTAAATCAACCGACGCGAAGGATCGCGCCTTCGCCATCAACCCCTGTCTCGAATTATGATATACTCACGGACAATGAAGATGATGAAGGTATTGATGTGCATCTTTCTCTCTCTTGTTCCGGCCTGTGCCAAAAAGATCACGATGGCGACGGATCGTGCGGTCTACCACAACAACCAAGGCATCACCGCGATGAACGTCGGCGATCTTGAGCGCGCCGAGTTTGAATTCAAGACCGCGATCGAACTTTCTGCACAATATGTCGAGGCCTACAATAATTTGGGCATCATCCATAAGACGCACGGAAAATACGACCTCGCGGCGGCACAGTTTGAGCGCGCGATCGAACTCGATAAACACTATGCTCAAGCCTACAGTCACCTTGGTGCCGTGTACCTTGCACAAGGCAAGATCGATGAAGCCATCATCACGATCAAAAAGGGAATCAAAGAAGACGGGACACTCGCCGATGGACATTATAATCTCGCACTCGCCTACCTCGAGAAGACAAGTCGCAGCAAGGACATGAGTTATATTCCGCTGGCCGAATCGTCTTTCAAAACAGCAACCGAATTGAATCCGAACCTCGTCTACGTCCACGAACAGTTGGCCGATCTCTATCGAAAATTCGGCAAGTACGAACAGGCACTGATTCGTTATCGTCTCGCACTCGGCGATACACCCTTTTCTGTTCCGCTGTGGATCAAACTCGGTGATTTGTATCTCGAAAAGGGAGAGCCGTATCAGGCAGAAAATTGTTTTCAGAAGGCGCTCGAGATCAACCCGGAAGCCACCGACGCCCACACGAAGCTGGGGCTCTTCTACCTCAACGAAAAGCGCTACCAAGAGGCCGCGAATGAATTCAAAAGTGTGACGGCCCTCGATCCCGTCAATGACATGGCATGGTTTCGCCTGGGGACCGTGGAATTGGCGCAGGCCGATGAAGCCCACGCGGCGCGAAATGATACCGAAGCACACGAGCACTACGTCAAGGCGCGCGAGGCATTTGAGGAGACGACCAAACTGAATCCTGCTTTTGCCGATGCATTCCACAACTTGGGCCTCGTCCACTTGAAGGACGGCAATCGTACGGCAGCGCGCAAGGCGTGGGAGCGCACCATCGTCGTGGATCCCAAACATGCACGCACACTCTACAACTTGGGCACGCTCTACCAACTTGAAAACCGGCCGAACGATGCGATCGCGATGTTGTGTCGTTTCCTCGCAACGGGGACAACGGAGTTTCCCACGGAGCGAGCGGCGGCCCAACACGTGATCGACCAGGGGGATGGCAAATGCCGCGACTGATTATCAGCGAACGTGGCAAAGAGCGCGAAGAGGCGCGCGACCTCAAGGAATCACCCATCTCGATCGGCCGCGACCAAGACAATATCATTACACTTGCCTCGCCGGGCGTCTCACGACGTCACGCCGATATTCTTTTTGAGGATCATCTCCCTTTTCTCGTCGACCATGGCGGTGGCAACGGTACTGCCTTGAATGGAAAACGGCTCACCCCCAATGAGCGTTATCCCTTGAAACGCGGTGATGTGATTACGATCGACACGTTTGACCTTCGCTTCGCGCCGAATGGCGATGGTTCTTCGATCCTTCCCGAAGATGAAGTCACGGAGACCGATGTCCTCGAAGTGAAACTGTTGAAAAAGGTCTTGGCAGCACTCGATCGTGAAACGTATCCGAGCCTCGAGATCTTGAACGGTGCGGATGAAGGAAAGAAATGTTACCTCGACGACACCATCACCGAGGTGACCATCGGCCGCGATCCCGACTGCAGCTTCTCGATTGCCGAGCACGTCATGTCGCGACGGCACGCGAAGATCAGCAAACGGTGGGGTGGGATTTTCATTCGCGACCTCGAGAGTAAAAATGGAACGTTCGTGAACAATCGTCGCGTCGTGGAAGAATACCTCCATGACGGCGATCGGATTGCGCTCGGCACGATCGTCATCATGTTTCGAAATCCTCAAGAGGTGAATGTCGCGGAACTCGAACCACCCAAGCCAAAACGCGCACCGGCAAAAGTCGCCCCCGCGGACATCCCGCTTACGGAAGATACGGGAAGAACCGCTGCATCCGAAGAGGTGGCGGCAAAAGCACCTACAGAGAAACCATCGGACGACGGCGTTCCGGATTTTGGCGGTGAATCCGCAGGAGCTGCACCTGCCGGGGACTATCCCACGCCCCCCGCACCAGGCCTACTCAAGCGCCTGACGTTTTTCGAAATGGGCCTCATCGGCCTCGGGTCCCTGGTCCTGATTTTCGCGTTGATCACATTGGTGAACTTGCTGTTCGCCTAGCCCCACGGTTAGGAGTCCGACACCTTTTGGGGGGACCCTTAGGCGGTGGCGGCTTGGAGGGTGCGTTCGGGGATCGCGACCCGGGCAATCGGTTGAATCCGAAGGTTCTCGGAGAGCTCCTGGTACGAGAGCACCGAGAGCTGCGGGAATTCGAGTTCGACGATTTTACGAAAATAGCGCCGTATCTCGGCCGTCGTCAGGATGACCGGCGGGCGTGCACCCGGCGGAAACGGATGACTCGCGATTTCTTTGCCCACGGCCTCGACGATCTCCTGCGTGATCTCGGGCTCGAGCGCCAAATAATTGCCCTTATCCGTACGGCGAATCGCATTCTTCACCAAATCTTCAATCTCAGGATCGAGAAGATAGACCGCGAGTGTTTGTCCCGCACCCGCATACTTATGTGTAATATAGCGCTTGAGTCCCGCACGCACGTGCTCGGTGAGGGTCAGCGTGTCGCGCTCGATCTCACCCCACTGTGCGAGTACCGAGAAGATCGTCTTCAAATCGCGGATCGCGACATCTTCTTGCACGAGCCGCTGCAAAATTTCGGAAAGCTGCAAGAGTGTGATCACTTTCGGGA